>JAKRWB010000215.1 GCA_022353185.1 ANME-2 cluster archaeon
GTTGATCCCGACGTTCCTGATAATCCTGGGTGGAATAAGTTTCAATGATATCTTTATATTCCATAATTGTTTTTTCTGATAGTTCTGTTATGATCCTCAGTTCAGTGTTGTTAAAACCTTCTTCTGTCAACACCATTAGCCTGGCAAAGTCCTTCACATACCGCATGATTGCCTCACCGGTGTGTTTGGTCTTCCTCTCTATGTCAGTATATTCATCACCTTTTAGATAGAGCTCCAGTATCCGTTTTTTATGACTTACTCCAGGACCGATATCTTTCCATTTTCCTCTGGTTGGTACCAATACGTTTTTCTTTTCAAGTTCTGCTATATGCCGCATAATGGTCTTTGTGCTTTCTCCCAGAAGGATTGCAATATCTGCCTGGGTGAGTAGAGCACCCTGGTTAAATGCTTCATTACTTATTCGTTTGATTCGTTTATCCAGCAGCTCCTGCTGGTTTCTGACTGTGCAATCATCGGGTTCATAGAAGCTGAGTTTTACAGGAACCAGATGCATTTCTTCTACAGGCACACCAGGTGGAACATCTTTTGATACTGCATGAAAGATTATCTGGCCTTCTTTTCGCTGGCTGCTAAAGTACAGATCAAGATAAGAACCGAAAAGGTCAGATAATGATCGGCAAACAGCACGAGGAAATGAATAGTCGTGTCGTAGCTCGTTATAAAGCTGGGTTTGTATTTGACGATTAAAGGTTGATAGATATTCTTTCGAGATTTCCAGGGACATTAGTACCACCGATATTGTTTCGGTGGCAAGGTTAGTAAACCAATTGGTCAAATGGGAGTATTTCCATATCGTCTTCGATTTCATCGAGCTCTTTCATTTCATCTACTGAAATTTCTTCAAAACCTAGAAAATTATCAATTTTTGAATTTATTAAAGTGAGCTGCCCTTCAATTTGCATTAAATGGGTAATTATTTATCTGTCAATAGCAGTGCTCATATTTATTAGAATTATTTGAAAGGTAACAATAGTTTTGTAAATCTCGAATCCTGGACATACACATACATCACGTCGGATTCAGCACAGCCCCACAATAATCACAATCTTGCAGCACATCATCCACTGTTGTCAGCACCTGCTCACTGCGGCTGCGGTCCCGGTACACCGTGATACCTTTACACCCCAGCGTATATGCCAGCCTGAAAGCCCTGGCCACATCTTCCTTTGTAGCAACATGCCTGAAATTAACGGTCTTGGACACTGCATTGTCGGCATATTTCTGGAAGGCAGCCTGCAACCGGATATGCCACTCATAACTCATATCATGGGATGTAACGAACAACCGTTGTACTGTTTCCGGCACATCAGGCATACCCTGTACGGAGCCGGCACTGGCAATACGCTCCATAAGTTCGGGTGAATAGAATCCTTCACTTCGTGCGATTTTTTCAAAGTAAGGGTTCGTGACCACAAGTTTCTCACCATCCATTACGGTCTTCACATATGATACTGCATAGATGGGTTCGATACCGCTGCTACATCCGGCAATTATGCTAATGGTACCAGTGGGTGCAATGGTAATGCGCGTGGCATTTCGCACCGCTGGTCTATCGGGGCTGTCATACACACTTCCCTTGAAATTCTTGAACACACCCCGGCGCTGTACAATCTCTTCTGACGCCTGCACGGCCCGATTACACACAAATGTCATGACCTCCTCAGCCCGTTCTACAGCATCAGGGGAATTATATGCAATGCCCAAACGTATGAGCATATCTGCAAACCCCATCACACCCAGCCCTATTTTCCTATTTCCCTTAACCATCCGGTCGATACTCTCAAGCGGGAACTGCTCCAGGTCTATCACATTATCCAGGAACCGCACTGCAATATTCACGGTACGGCCCAGTTTATCATAATCAATGCTGCACCCATCTATCATTCTTTCAAGATTGATCGAACCCAGGTTGCAGGCCTCATAGGGCAGCAGGGGCTGTTCTCCACAAGGATTGGTGGCTTCAATTGTTCCCAGCTCCGGGGTAGGGTTATCCCGGTTGATACGGTCCATGAACAACAGACCCGGCTCACCGCTCTCCCATGCCGATGCTGCCATGAGGTTGAATATCTCGATGGCATCCCTGTGCTCTGTGACCTCACCGTTGCGGGGGTTCACCAGTTCAAAGGACTGCCCTGCCTCAACCGCATCCATGAATGCATCGGTCACTCCCACAGACAGGTTGAAATTGGTCAGCACACCGGGTTCGTGCTTCACAGTAATAAAATCAACAATATCGGGATGGTCAACCCTCAAAATCCCCATATTGGCACCCCGGCGGCGTCCCCCCTGTTTGATAGCCTGCGTGGCGGCATCGAATACATTCATAAAGGATACAGGACCGCTGGCAATCCCGCCGGTACTGCCCACGATGTCACCCTTTGGCCGCAACATGCTGAAACTAAAACCCGTACCACCGCCGCTCTGGTGGATGATAGCCGCATTCTTCAGAGTCTCGAATATCTCATCAAGTGAATCTCCAACCGGCAGGACAAAGCAGGCTGCAAGCTGCTTGATGCGGGTACCGGCGTTCATCAGGGTGGGGGAGTTAGGCAGGAACTCAAGATTAGACATAATCGAGTAATATTCCTGTTCAGAACCTGTCACGTCCCCGTACAGATCATCTGCAGATGCAACATAACTGGCAACCCTGCGAAACATTTGCTCAGGCGTTTCAGTTACAATGCCATGTTCATCTTTTAGCAGGTACCTGCGCCTTAGCACTTTTTGTGCATTATCAGAGAGTTTCAATTTTTACCAACCCCGCAATAATGGCCATAATACAATAATGCCTATATTGCCAACGACACGGTCCTATTTTCCAGTTATCTTTAGATACCGACTTTAGGTAAAATCTGTGTAAATCAGTGTAATCTGTGTCTGAAAAATAAATAGACACTGATTTCACATATTTACACAGATTTGTAGTTGTATCTGTATTTGACATATTCGTTTGAATAACTGGATTTTGGCATTGTGTCAATGCCCACAATACAATATTATATAATTCGGTTCCATTTAATATTAAAGTTGGTGAAGTGAACATGGAAATGCTATTACATATCTGCTGTGCCCCCTGTGCCACCTTTACGGTACAGGCGCTACGGGATGAAGGTTTCGAGCCGGTTGGCTATTTTTATAATCCCAACATCCATCCATTCACCGAGTACCGCCGCCGGCTGGAGACACTGCAGCAGTATGCTAAGGCTTTGGAACTGGATGTGGTATACCGTGACGAGTACATGCTTGAGGATTTTATTAAACAGGCTATGGAGGTGGAAGACAGGTGCCAACTCTGCTACACCATCAGGCTGGAGGCAGCAGCCAGGCAGGCATCTGATATGGGCATTCCAATTTTCACGTCTACGCTGCTCATTTCCCCTTATCAGAAACATGAGATGATAAAAGATATTGGCAAGGGTCTTGCATCAGATTACGGGGTGGATTTCCATTACCGGGATTACCGTCCGGGGTATAAGGAAACCTACCAGATGTGCAGGGACATGGAACTGTACCGGCAGGGGTATTGTGGCTGTATATTCAGTGAAAAGGAAAGATATTACCGAAAATTAGTGGATTGATAAACTTGGTAAATATTCATAATCCTGCCAGATGTGTCAAATCAATCAGTGAATATAATCGGTGAAAATGATTTGGAAATATAATCTGCGAATATAATATATGTATAAACTATCATTTTAGTAGCATAGTTCTGGAAAAGAATTAATTGAAAAATTATTTAGTTATCTACATTCCTGTGGTATTTCATATGAAGCGCGATAATTCAAAACAACTGTTCAATAAAGCAAAGAACCTGCTTCCCGGCGGAGTAAGCAGTCCGGTAAGGG
>JAKRWB010000216.1 GCA_022353185.1 ANME-2 cluster archaeon
AAAATGCCATTGAAATGTACAAAATCAGTCTTGACTACCTTATAGTGGATGCTACCCGCTTTAAAATCTATAAAGATGAGGAAACGGGTTTAATCAGATTTGAGTCCAGTGCGCAAAAACAAAAGAATCTGCCACAGGTAAATATCGTCCTTGGGGTGAATGAACAGCAGATACCGTTTTTTGTAAGCACTCATCCTGGAAATACATCTGATATTGAGATGTTCGATAAATTTCTGAAGACACTACGATCAAAATATAGCATATTAAATAATAAAGTCAATCATAAAATTATAATCATGGACCAGGGGAATGTGAGTAAAGAAACCATAAGATACTTGCGATGGCTTGTAAGATACGGTTTTCATTTCATAACAATGGTAAGATCAAACAGCATAGGTCGTTTCATAAAAAACTTGAATAAATCTGATATGAAGCTGATATACTCGAAGAAGATAACGAAAAATAGGGAAACAAGGGTTTATGGCAAGCTAATCGAAACAAAGGTTTATGGAAGGGTTTCTCGTGTTCTGGTCTCTTACAATCCGGATGTTGAGCGTACAAAGAATAAAAGTCTTGATAGAAAGGTAGAAATCGTGAAACAGAAGGTTCAATCACTTAATAAAAATGGCGGGTCATTAGATAGCAGAAGTTCAGAGGTTAACTCGTTAATAGCAAAACACAGTCTCAAACGAGCTATGAATGTTACTAAAAATGAGGCCGAGAATGAGATTAAACTTGAGGTGGATGAGAAGGATCTGGATGGAAGACGCAAGAAGTTTGGTTTTTTTGCGTTGTTCACCCATAGTGATTTAGCGCCTACTGAGATAATAAAGATATATAAGAGCAGAGATACGGTGGAAAAAGGATTTTTAGAACTGAATACGGATTTTAGTGTCTGTCCGATACGTCACAGCAAGGATCGACGAATTGAAACACATACAATATTTACTATCTATGGTTATTTCTTTGTTTCTCTATTGCGGGCGATTCTCAAGGATAAAGGGATGGATTATTCATTTCGTGAGCTGCTCTATACGATAAAATCGGGAAGATCTGTGATTGGTTATTACGAACATGAAGTATTCAAGGATAAGCGACTTTATGTTGATCGTCCGATTAAGATGAATGATGAATTGGCACAAGTATTCAGAATCTTAAAAATCAAGATGCTGAGGTATGATTTGAAGCTAGAACCTTACACCTACAGTTAAAAATAGTGGAATATGGCTGATTTTGGGTGGGTCTATTGATTGTGGTTTTTGGGTGGTTTAGCTTTAGCTTTTTTAGGTTTTTGAGTGAAATCGAATGGGTGCGGTTGTTTTTTGGTCTCTCGAAGTTGAGATGGAAAAGATGGGAATTGGATGGCCAGTTTGGTTGTGATTATTTTTCCAAAAAGAATTCTACTACTCACAAATGTCCATATACACCCGCTCATATTCATCCACAACCTTATCCCATGACCTCACCTTCTTATCAGTCAAACCTGAAAAATCGATCTCCAGATCACAAATTTCCAATATCTTATCACCCAGCTCTTCTGCATCAGCAGGATCGTCCACACTGAAGCATACCCTCTCATCCACAAACTCTTTCAATGCACTGCTCTTTACAACAAGAGCCGGCAATCTGGCAGCCAATGCCTCTGCAACAACTATCCCGAAAGTCTCGAAGCTTGACAGCAGGACCAGCAGTTCTGATCCCTGATACAGCTGCCTGAGCTGTTCCTGTGATGTTCGGCCATGCCAGATGATCTCAACCTTACTTTTAGCAGCAATCTTCTGAAGCCTGTCCTTGTAAGGGCCTGATCCTACTACATTTAAAATAAAATGATCTCCCTTCTCATTTGAAATATATTCCAATGCTTTGATCACATATTGAAGTCCTTTATATTTTTCAATCCTTCCTACAAATAAGATCGACCTGTTTTTCTTTAATTCAGATGATCCGGATAAACCAAACAGGGCTTCATCCACACCCGGTGCAATAGTTACACAACTGATCTCATCCAGATTAAAATCTTTATTTAACATCTCGATCTCAAAATCAGAAGGTGAAATTATCATACCTGCATTACTGAAAAAATACTTTCCAAATATTCGATTATAAACGTTAAACAGCAGTTTTCGAACAACAGTATGGCCTTTGCCGTGATAATATGGACTGATTATGAATTTACGATCCCCCTTTGCCAAACAGGCCATCATCGCAGGAAGAGCATGATAATTATGGGCATGGATCACGTCGCAGTCAACACGCTTCAGGTATGAATACATCCCCGGGGCAAAAAAATACGCATCCCCAGGTGCAAATGACCTGAACCGGACAATTTCAACTCCATTGATGGTCTCATGCTTTGGCAGCATACCTGTAGGATCTGTTGTTACCACTTCAACCTTATGTCTCCTTCCCACCAATCGTTCATTGATCTCCTGTACAATCTTTTCAACACCGCCAACATCAGGATAATACCTGGGACATACCTGGACGATGTTCAATTTACGCCCCTGTACGGATTGTATTTTTCAATCCTTCTTCCATTTCCACTTTCGCCTCCCACCCAAGCCCCTTCAACCTGGAAACATCCGCATACAACCGCGGGATCTCCACTCCCCCGGACCGCTGCCTTTCATGAACAGACCTGATCTCAATATCCGGATTGACAATCTCCACTATCTTTCTAATAATATCCTCAACTTTAACTTCAACCCCTGACCCGATATTATACACTCCCGACCCGGATTCTGCGATGTTCAAAAAACCAGATATTACATCAGTAATATAGGTATAATCCCGGGTAGGGTCAACATTTCCAACCTCGATCACATTGCTGCCAGATGCCTGTTTAATAATCGAAGGGATCAAAAAACTCTCATGCTGTCCCGGACCATAAATATTAAACGGCCGCACAATTGCAGTATTAACACCATATGCACTGGAATAAGCGTTTACCATATTCTCAGCTGCCGCCTTACATGCTGCATACGGTTCACGCGGCGCGATCAGATGCTTCTCATCTACAGGTAGGTACTGAGGTACTCCATAGACGTGGGATGAACTGATATATATGAACTTTTGAACAGGGTTCTTGCGCATTTCTTCGAGAAGGTTTAATGTACCTTTCACATTCACCTCATAAGTTCTAACCGGATTTTTTATCGCATAATCCACATTCGATATAGCGGCAAGGTGAAACACAACATCGACATCTTTCGTGATCCCTTCAAGCGTTTCAGGTTTTGTAATGTCTCCTGTTATGATCTCACATTGTGGGATATTATGATTAGAATTAATCTCACTTTTACTCAAGGTTAATATCTTAACACGTGCACCCTTTTCACAAAGTGCCTGCACAAGGTAAGGACCAACAAATCCGGTGGCCCCAGTTACCAGTACTGATGCACAGTTCAGATCCATAATCATCCTCTATCGTTTGGATAGCCGCTCAATATCTGCATTAACCATCATTTTAACAAGTTCTTCGAACCTGACCTTTGGTTCCCATCCGAGCACGTGTTTGGCTTTTGATGGATCACCCATCAACAATTCAACCTCCGCAGGTCTTAAAAATTTCGGATCCACAATCACATATTTCTCCCAGTCAAGTCCTACCTCGGCAAAGGCAAGTTCCACAAACTCACGCACAGAATGGGTCTCCCCTGTCGAGATCACAAAATCATCAGGCGTATCCTGCTGGAGCATCAACCACATGGCTTCCACATAGTCTCCGGCATATCCCCAGTCGCGCTTAGCATCGAGATT
>JAKRWB010000217.1 GCA_022353185.1 ANME-2 cluster archaeon
TCCAGGTCTCCAGGAAGGGTGCCGACATTTATATGTCCATGACAGGATGAGTTGGAACATGTTGTGGCCGGTGTTGTCCCAACCACGACGTTAGAGTGCTGCCCGGATAGGTAACTGGTGTGACACTGGGTGCATATAACATAACGAGTAGTCTTATGACAGTTACTTCCACATTGCCAGGTTCTTCCAAAATCCTCATGATTTTTTGATGTTATGTTTTCTGGAGTATGGGTCAGTTCATAGTCCACAAGATTTTGATATGTGACTGATCCACCTACATATGTTGTACTGCCAATCACATTAGTCCAGCCGTGTGCCCTGTCTCCATCATGGCAGCTATCACACCCCCACCTGCCCACCGCAAATGTCGTTGAACCGCTCACCTCACATTCCATACCTGAAACATTGACATACACCAGATAATCCTCATCCTCTCCAGCTCCAGTGGTCTCGTTTACCTCGATAGTCTTTGTATAAAACCCAGTTCGTGTCTTATCCATATCCCCGCTTGAGATTATTGGCGCACCCATGCTCCCATTATGCACGCAGTAAGTCACAGTCATCTCACCAGAATATCGTTCATTCGGTATGGTACGCCCGTATTGGTCAACAACCATGGCATTTATAGTTACAGTAGGCCGTCCTTCGTTGGCTTGAGGCCATTCCAACTCAGGTGCATCCGTGACCCACAATTCGGGGTCCAGCAGATAAACCGCCTTATCAGTCACCGTCCTGACAAATATCTCAGGTTCCGGGATTACTTTGACGTACACATCCTTCTGACGGTACAACCCGTCGAATAATAGCGTGGCATTCAGTGTATGCATTCCAAGCGGTGCGCTTACACTGGCAGTAACATTGAAGTTGAATGATTCCGTACTTCCCGCAGCAAGGTCGGTAAAGTCCATAGAACTCTGGTTCTGTATCGTAAAATTCAAACCGGTGCTGGCAAGGTTAACGCTGCCGCTGTTGATAATTGAATCACCGGTGTTCTCAACACTCAGCGTGAAAACCATTGTCTGGTTTTGCCACATCACAGTAATGGATGGGTCTGCATCCAGAAAGGCATCAACTTGAACAACAGTAAAGGTCGTGTTTCCGTATTCGCTGTAACCTTCAGGGTCGGTTACGTTTGCAATAATACTATATATCCCCTCAGTTGCATCTGTGGGAATGGTGTATTGATAATAATAAAAGCCGTCTCCATCTATGGTTCCGGATGTCTCATTA
>JAKRWB010000218.1 GCA_022353185.1 ANME-2 cluster archaeon
TACCAAAAACACCTGCAATTTCCTGTGCATATTTCTTTGCCCTGGACTCTGAGACAGGGGGGAATTTTTCATTGATTTCAGCATTATTTTTAATTGTATCCACCAGACTGCATCCGGTAGTTAATGCTTTATAAACATAAACTCCCATCTCTTTTGTACGAATGCCAATATGACCTGCCAGAGCTTCCGTAAATATATCTGACTCCCTCCATGCTCTTTTCAGACTCTGGGATGATACCCGAAGCCTCTGGGAACCACCCATTACAGCAGTTTTTGGTCTCCCAAGGTCATCGCGGTTCAGATTCGATGGCGGGTACGATGCTAAGATATGCAGTTGTATAAATTCACTCATTTTGTTATTCTCCTTATTGATTTAGATTTATATTTTAATTTACAAATATATTAATTTATGATTCCTGTGGTGCTTTCTCATAATATGCAAAAGCCCAGTCCTTGCGCGTGGAATCATTGACGTTCCACCAGTAGATGCTATTTGCAAGTACCGGAATATTCACAGTTCCGTCGAGCATGTGTACAATGCGTATCAATGGTTCGAATAGGTCGGTGTTATCCTGAACCTTCAATATACGTCGAAAACGCAATCCACTAACACAAGCAGTAGTGCTTCCCGACTTTGGTGTAGCCATTTGTGCTGCAATATGTACACGCTCATTATTGTTCCTTACATGAGACAGGATGCCAGCTATCAATGCCAGCGATTCTTGATTCACATAGCCAAACTGCTTAAATTTCATTCTAAGCCGATGAAATGCCGGATTAAATGCAACTTCTGTGGGATTGTGGCAACGTCTCAATGCAGCCCTGTCCCCTCGAAAATTATCTAATCCATTCCACCATTTAATCAATGCATCACGCGCATCTTGATTAGATACGAATGATAAACTTTTAGTTTGTTCCATATTCAATGTACCTCATATTGTATTCTGTTGAGTTTATGATTGTAGGAATTTAATTGTCTTTATTTGAGATTGTTTTATCAGGCAAGTCCAGAATTTCTATAATCTTTTTGTTGTTTTTTTGATTGTACATACGTAATTTTCTATGGGCTAAAGCAATACGTTTTGGATCAGCAACATCTATTTGATTTGATTGAGAATACTCATCAAATAATTGTTCCCCAGTTCGGAACAATGTATTGAGCCATTGAAATTTTATGCCAACAACAGCATCAGCATAGATATCAGCCCCATCAGACAATGAAATGCGCAGTTTTTCCAGTGTAGTATAAAACTCCGGTTCAGTATTATTCCAGAATTTGCTATCAATGAAGGAAAAATCACCTTTTATATCCCCAGGTCGCCTGAACATGGCTTCTTTCACATATTTTCGAACATTACTCGCCACAAGCTCAGAGGTTTTTATCAATCTCTCAATCACAGATTCATAATTCTTGCGAATATCATCATCTACATTTATCAGTGGCATTTTTCCTTCATACCAACAACGAGCTTTCATATTATCAAAATCATATCCGAACGCCCACAATTGTGGGGATTGTTTATTTTCTAATCCCTGTTGCCGTGCTCTGAATGTATGCACTACCGTAGCCGGTTCGTTTCGATTCACATTGTCATTTTGCACCAATCCCAACCAATGGCGAAAACTTATTCCACCTTGATTTCCATGTCTGGGAATAAGCACATTTTCTTTATTTGTGC
>JAKRWB010000219.1 GCA_022353185.1 ANME-2 cluster archaeon
ATATCAGTAGACATGAGTTTTTTGACCTCTTCAATATCACTGGTCTGCCCCAGCGCCCACATTAACTTCACCAGCGCCACTTCCGGCAGCATATCCTCTCCCTCCAGTGCCCCGGCCTTCAGGATGTCCCGCCCGGTATCATACACCCGGTCGCACACCCTGCCGCTAATACACTGGCTGGTCACTATCACAGGCACCCCGGCCTGCGTGGTCCTTTCAATATACGGCACCCATTCAGTAGATACATGCCCCAGTCCCGTGCCTTCCAGTATTATGCCCTTGTAGTTAGCAGAGGCGAACAGCAACATCTCGGGACTTGCGCCTGTGGTATATTTAACAATAGTACATCTTGGTTCGATATTGGTATTGATAGACAGTTCCTGCTCTCCACGCCGCTTATAGTCCAGATACGTATCAATCTCTCCTGAGGGATATTCTACCCTGCCCAGAGGTCTTGAATTAATGGACTGGAATGCATCACGTCGACTGGTATGCATCTTCCTGACCTTTGCACCTCTGTGGATATGGCAGAAATCGTCAGATGTGCTCCCGTGCATCACCACAGTGACCTCGGCTATATCACTTACAGCCACCTTAGCTGCACATATGGCGTTCATGGCATTATCACTGCTGGGACGGTCAGCACTGCGCTGGCTGCCCACGAATACAATGGGCACAGGCGTCTTAATCATAAAAGCAATGGCTGCAGCTGTGTACATCATGGTATCGGTGCCGTGGGTGATGATAACACCGTCAGTTCCAGCCTTGATCTCATTGTACACTTCTTCGGCCAGCTTGACCCAGTATTCGGGCCGCATGTTCTCAGATAAGATACTGTAACATACCCTTGCATTATAATTGGCAATCTCGGTAAGTTCCGGGATGGCAAGCAGGATATCTTCTGCTGAGAACTGGCTGGTCACCGCCCCTGTGCGGTAATCCACCTTACTGGCTATGGTACCGCCAGTGGAAAGGATAGATATATTGGGTAGTTTAGGGTCCGGGGCAGGCAGTTCTATCTGCGGACCTTTCAGTTTACTTTTCTTATCAATAAGTTCCAGAGTAACATTCCCGGGCTCAAGACCAATATTATACCCGTTTTTCAGTTTCACGACTATTTTGCCGGTAGTAGAGGGCATCAGTACACCTTCATAAGTATTGCCACCGCACCTGGCTAAAACAATATCACCTTCAACTATTGCCATTTTCTATCTCTCACAAGTATGATTGTTTCACATCATCGAGCCGTTTCATGCCATCCTGTACGGTATTGACATGTTCCATAAGCGTGTCAATTTCCTGCACAAGTAAATAATTCCTGTCATTTATCATATGGCTTACTTCATGTGGCGCAGGCCCGCCTACTGCTGACCGGCGATTCACGTTCTCCTTTATGTCAAGAGCTCCTTTGAAGAGTTCCTCGTTCAATCCTTCATCAGACAGTTTCTTGCCAATGATCTTCATACCAATCCTGTCCAGCTCTTCCAGTGTGTGTATGTTACCTTGTGCCATGGTCCCCACTATCTGGTGTGCTGTCCTGAAGGGTAGCCCTGTGGTCCTGACAATGGTATCTGCCAGTTCTGTAGCTGTGGAAAAACCAGTGTTTGCAGACGATGATAGTTTATCCTCGTTTATCGTCATAGTACTTATTATACCTGATGCAATATTTACTGTACCCAGGGTGATAGCGGCGGCCCGCCACAGGTGGGTGGTAACTTCCTGCAAGTCTCTATTATAACTCATAGGCAAGGCCTTGGTGATGGCGAGAACAGACATCAGGCATCCATCCACAGTACCGGTCTTTGCCCTCATCAGTTCGGCAGTATCCGGGTTCTTTTTCTGGGGCATTATCGAAGATGTGGATGAATAACTGTCATCCAGTTCCACAAATCCGAATTCCTCAGAACTCCACAGTATCATCTCCTCGGCCAGCCGACTCAGGTTGGTCATGATATTAGCAAAGACTGAAATTGATTCCACTACAAAGTCACGTGTGCTTACTGCATCCATTGAGTTCTCAACCAGGCCGTGGAACCCGAGAAGTTCACGGGTACGTTCACGGTCGATTTCAAAACCGGTTGATGCGAAGGCCGCCGAGCCAAGAGGGGACATGTTCGTCCGGATGTATGCTCCAAGTACTCTCTGGCAGTCCCTGGTCAGAGCATCATGGTGAGCGAGCAGGTGGTGGGCAAGAGTAGTGGGTTGAGCATGCTGTAAATGTGTGAAACCAGGGATTAGAGTTTCCGTGTTCTCATTTGCAATTTCCAGCATATTTTTCCGTAGGGATATAAGCTGATGCAACAAAGTAAGCAGTTCATTTCTCAGGACCAATCGGATACATGTCGCGACCTCATCATTACGTGAACGTGCTGAATGCATACGCCCGCCTGTTTCCTCACCAACTATTTCGATTAGCTTTGCCTCAATGGATATATGGATGTCTTCATAAGAAGTGTCAAGTTTATCGTAACCTTCTTCCTTGATGGATTCCAGTCCGTTAAGGATACGGGTGCAATCATCCCTGGATATAGTTCCAGTTTCTGCCAGCATTATTACATGTGCCGTATCTACCAGCAGGTCTGCAGTGAATATGTGCCTGTCTGTATCCATAGAGGAGAGATAACTGAGCACGTTAGGGTCATCCCTGTTTAGTCGACCTCTGCGTAAAATATTATTCATAGTAACCACAATATATATTATTGTTAAAAGGAATAAACTTTTTGAATGGTTTCGTTTATTTTATGTGCATTTATCACTACATTGAATAGCCTTTCAAAATCGGTTTCAAAATGCAGATGACCGCTGCACCCACAGTCGGAACATCCAAAACCGTTAATTGTCCGGGTGGTGTGCCCGATAGCTTTTGAGATGGCACATTCAATGTCAAGGTCTGTGCAGGTAAGTACTATTCCCTTTGGCCTGGTATGGGGTAACAGGTAATCGATATGCCAGTGGCGGGTAAGGTTGTTGCCAGCTGCCACGCCCAGGTGGCGTTTCACTCTTGCAAACCCCCCCGCACCCCTGGCAGAACCTGTATAGGCATAAAACCCGGCAAGGAACGTTTTCGTGCCCAGGGCACCTACTGCAGTGTCTATATCCTCATCCAATGCAAGTATGAGGGAATATGTGCCCTTGCCGTTGGGTACATTAAAGGTATGTTCATCCATTAAAAATACATTAGTGGTAAGGTTTAAACCGATTACCTTTCATTCGTTCTCAACTGAAAAACACCCAAATGCACAGACTCTTAATTTTTTACACAGGACGTACTTTATACACAAAACCCTTACACTATGGAATTTGGATAAGGGTTGGTGACCACTTCATGATTCAAGCAATAAATTGTTTTGTTTAAGTATACGAAGACACTGTACTGGTAGTACGGCTGTGACAAGAAAGTCATATCGTGAATTGCAGAAATGCCCCTCCCTCCATTCGGAGTGACCCTACTGTGAC
>JAKRWB010000220.1 GCA_022353185.1 ANME-2 cluster archaeon
ATAGAAGGTTTTAAGGAAATACTAAAAATGAGGGGATTAAAGGTTACCAGTTATATTGGCTCAAAAGAAGATATCGAAAACGGATTAAAGTTGATCTGATTGCTCATACTTGATACTGATATTGCCAGTGCGTTTGCAAAGGCCGGGAATGTGAATGATAACATTTAAGGAGTTGCTCAAAGAAGGAGAATCGGAAACAGTAGAATTCAAACCGTCTTTATCTCAAATGGATAAAATAATTGAGAGCATTTCTGCTTTTTCAAATACGAAAGGGGGAACAGTAGTTATAGGGGTAAGTGATAAAGGCGAAGTCCTTGGGGTTAATATTGGCAACAATACGATTGAAAGTCTGGCAAATCAGGTCAAGCAAAATACTGACCCAATGGCATATCCCTCAATTCGTGTTGAGGAGGGCGATAAAAAGCAGGTTGTGATTATAGAAGTTGTGGAGGGCAAGGCGAAACCGGTACTTGCTTTTGGAAGAGCATTTAGGAGAGTTGGGAAATCAAACCAGAAACTTGGATTTGAAGGAATAAGGATTCTTGCTATTGAAACCTCTAAGGTCTATTGGGATGAAAGAGTTAGCGAAGAATTAATTCTGGAGGATATTGACGGAGAAAGGATCAGTTGGTTCTTAAAAGAGGCAATGAAACAAAGAGGTCTAAATATTCCAGAGGATTCTCCAGTCAAAGATACTTTAATAAAATTAAAATTATTAAAAAATGGAAAATTAACAAATGCTGCGCTATTGTTATTCTTAAAAAAATCTGTTTTTTTACAATCTGAAGTAAAATGTATTCGATTTTCTGGAAATGAGTCCATTAAACCGTATATTGATTTCCAAACAATAGAGGGAACTGTTTTTGATCTGATTGATCAAGCAATGGATTTTGTTTTTAGGAATATGAGAAAATCGATACGATTGGTTGCGGGTAATGTTCAACGGGAGGAAATATATCAGTACCCTCCTCATGCGATAAGGGAAGCAATTGTGAATGCGATAGCACATAGAGATTATGAGTCTGCGTCTAAAGTCCAGGTCAGGATATTCGATAATAGAATAGAGATATGGAGTCCTGGAACGCTTCTTGATGAAATAACAATAGAAGATTTGAGACGAGAGCACATATCTGTACCCCGAAATCCACTCCTATTTAAACAACTGCTATGGGTAAAATACGTGGAGGATGTAGGTGGTGGAACCCTGGATATGATAAATCAATGCAGAGAATGGGGATTTCCTGAACCATTGTTTGAACATATTTCAGGGGCATTTGTTGTCACTTTTAGATTACCTCCTGCCGTTGGGGATCTTGAAAAAATGGGACTTAATATCAGGCAGATAAATGCAATGGATTATATTATTAAAAAAGGTTCAATCAGCAACAAAGAATATATTTATCTGAATAGCATTTCACGGAAAACTGCTACTACCGACCTGAAACAACTGGTCTCAATGGGTTTATTGACCAGAGTTGGTGAGGGGAAGCGAAATATACAATATGTCTTGCCAGATTACGCAAAAATTACGCAAAAAATTACGCAAAAAGGAAGTTGATACAATTTGAGCGATATAGCTGTGGATATTTTAGAGGATAAATCCAAATGAAGCTCCTTGTCCTCCAGGAAACGGACTGGATCAAAAGAGGGCCGCACCAGCAGCACCATCTTATGGACCGGATGGCATTAAAGGGGCACGAGATCCGTGTGATTGATCATGAGTATATCCGGAGGTATGATAACGAGAGGAAGATAATCACAGGACGAAAGGAAATAAAGGGTGCTTATAAGATATTCAAGGATGCGGATATTACTCTTATCAGGCCGGGGATGGTCAAGGTCACTGGTCTTGATATGGCATCTATTCTTTATTTCCACAAAAAGGAGATCAAGCAGCAGATCAAAGAGTTCAGGC
>JAKRWB010000221.1 GCA_022353185.1 ANME-2 cluster archaeon
AAAGCTACAAAATGTACTTTCGTTATCAGTGACCATAATTTGTATGCCTGAATAGTTACCAAAAAGTCTATTATTTCCCGGCATATACTGCATCTACAGTATTTATGGTGGATTTAATGATACTCTTCTACGTGTAGATGGGTCACCTTCTGCTAAAGCATTAAGTTCATCCGCAATATCTCGACCATTAACCCATCCGGGACTACCCCAATCCCATGAGTGATACCAAGGTGCTCTTCCAAAAATGGACATATTCTCGACATTCCATTGACTACCACTGATGTTGTATCCTCCTCCTCTAGCGAGTTCTATAAGTAAGTCGCGGTAAAGAATATTTTCAGGTACTATTTCTGGTATTCCTATATTTGCAATTGTACTCCAGATAGGTGCCCATTCAGCCCAATCTCGAGAAGATGTGCTGTTAATTTGATTACGCAAATTTTGGAATCTCTCATCTTTTTCTGCTATGGCACGGTCCAATCGTGTTTGAATCCCCGTAGCGGCTGCGGCAATTTTAGCACTCCTGTTTGAAAGACCTTGGGCTGCCACTTCAGTAAGTACGATGATACAAAGTGCTACAACTGCACCAGGTGTTCCAAAAAGATAGCCGACACCAGCACTTACTGTTCCTGTTGACCTCAATTGATTGATTCCACTTTCATAAAACTCAATAAAGCGCTCGTTTGCTAAACGCGCGTTTAGTGCATTTCTCCTTAAATTTGATAGATAACGGGATTCCATTCGGTTAATTAACTGGCGATGTTCAGTCATTTGCTGGGTTAAATCGAACTCTTCAGTGGATACATGTTCGGTTTCATCTCTTTCTTCTCCATTATCTCTTTGAACCTTGTTATTTGTCGATTTGATCAGAATCGGATTTCCATTCCCATTTTTTTCATCTACTTGCCGCTGCATCTCCGGCATCCGCATCACCGCATCCGCCACCCGATCAGCCTCTTGTTCATATACATCTCCAGGCTGCCCAATCCTCAGCTTCGCCTGCAAAGCCCCTGACTTGATTAACCGTTGCATAGCCTGGTTGCCGATGGTTTTTTGAAAAAATAGGATTTGATTAACATGTGAGCTTTGAGATCGAAAATCGGTCTTTTGTTTGTTTGAAGCCGAATTTTCCTTTGTTGATAAAGGTTTTTTAGTATTTTTTTTAATTCGTTCTCCCATATTATTACCTCCACTCAACTTTTAGTAGATTTATAATTCACATTATTTGGTATTGCTATTCGATTTTGATTTCAGTTCTGGAAAAGAGTAGATTTTCACATTGCTTTCATCAATCTGCTCTATTAATTCAGATTAATGACCTTCTTTTCATAATCCAGCCATACCTGCCATTTTTCATTATCCTGGCACCCAAATCCCCTGCATGGTACAGTGCGATGTTCATATATAGTGCACTTGTACGTTTCACGATCAAAATGAATGTAGTAACCGTTATCACCCTGAGCTATCAAATAAGGCCTACCAAACTACCACCTGATAGCACCCTCTTTCACATCTCGCCTTGACAGGGCAAAAAGAAACTTACAGCATAATACCTTGCAGACATGACATCTGATCTGACAGTCTACCTCAGCCCCATGCTCAAAAATGTACTTATCGCACTCAGGATCCTGGTACAATTGTCCCATCCTGCTGTCTATGAACGTTCTTACCACCCATCGAGCCACCTGCTTCTTACGCTCATCCATCTCATCAATAGAAAGTA
>JAKRWB010000222.1 GCA_022353185.1 ANME-2 cluster archaeon
CAAAGATGACATTGATATCATTCTCCTTAGCGGTTTTGATCAAATGTGCCATATCACTGACACTTGGTTCTTTGCCTTCAATCTCAACTGCTATCATAGTAAGATTGTAGTCCCGTGCAAAATAGCCCCAGGAGGGGTGAAAAACCATGAAAGTACGGTTTTTGAATCCTGATAAAGACTGGTTTATCTCTGAATCGAGCATTTCCAGATCACGAATATATTGCACCTTGTTCTGCTCGTAATATGTTTCATTAGCCGGGTCTATCCGGATCAGACCGTCACAAATGTTCTGCACCATGATTTTGGCATTTGCAGGAGATAACCAGATATGTGGATCCATACTGCGTTCATCATTGTTATGCCCGGAATTTTCTTCCTCATGATGGTGCTCTTCCATTTCCATCAATGTGACACCCTTTGAAGTGTCAACTACTATCATGTCCGGATTGGCTGATATGATCCTATCCAGCCAGACCTCTTCGAACAAAAGCCCTGATCCTACTTTAACATACATCCCTGCACTGCTTACCGCCTTAAGCTGACTTGCAGTCGGTTCATAGGTAGCAGGGTTTGCACCGGGTGGTATCATCACAATCACTTCTACTTTATCGCCACCGATATGCTCAATAAAATCAGCCTGTGGCAGGATACTGGTCACGATAATCAATTGTTCCTGGCCGGTTTGCTGATCAGGTACTCCATTTATACATGCATTACCCGAAAAAACTACAATGAGGAGTATTAGTACTGGTAATATTTTGTTATTCATTTTATTTCGCACCCCCCTTCCAGATAATATGAAAATATCATTGTGCCAATGAAGCAAATACCTTTCATAAATCTTTTCAATCGTCTTTACCTATTTATGGTATTTATGTCCTGTCCTCTGTAGGTGAAGTTATTGTATTCAATTCATGAACCTTACCAATGACGTCTTCAACATTTTTTGTGGCACCGGGCATTTGTAATATCTTCACAAAGTTATCGCGCAGCACATGGAATGGCCCATCACCAATATCATGAATTATTAACACATTGACATCCCGGCTTATCAGAAACTCCGCAGTCTTTACACCCTTTTTCTTTTCCAAAGTGGCAGCAGGGTTCTTAATGACATCCCAATTTTTAATTTTATCATTTTCCATTTCGATAATTACAAAATACGGGGCCTTACCAAGATGATGGGAGAGTTTTGAGCGCAGACCATCGTGTGCAACAACAGGAACTGCAACTTTCACTATTGCCATCTTCCCTGGTTTGGCATTGACTACAATATGTTCCAGATTATTTACTTCTTTCTTCACTGCACTTTTAATTTCATCAGAAAGCATCTCAACTTTTTTCAGATCAACATCTCCCTGGGTTTCAACGATTACTTCCCCGAACACAACCAGCCCGGATTTTCGAAGTCTTATGTCTTCCACTTTAGTAATTCCTTTGATATCACCTATGGCCTGACGGATCCTTACAATCGATTCCTTATCAAGCCATGCATCCATCAGTATTAATACCGAGTCTCTGGCAATCCCAATCCCGAGCCTGAATATCATTAGAGAGATAACCAGCACCCCAATACTATCGAGCCACGGCATGCCTGACATTGAGCCGGCAATTGCAATGACAACGACCAGGGAGCTGAAAACATCTGTATATGAATGCATTGCATCTGCAATCAGAGCCTGCGAATCGATCTGCTTGCCAATTCTGGCTTTATACACAGAGATAGCATAAATTGCAAAGATCGAAAACACAGCAGTTCCAAGCGCAATTCCCTGTATTCCTATCTCAACAGGATTATCAATGCTTGCCAGTGCCTGGCGTAAAAGTTCGACTCCTGAGACGAGGATTAATACAGAGACAAAAAGCGCGATCAGATTTTCTGCTTTATAATAGCCGTATGGAAACTTCTCACCGCTGTCTTTTAAACTGAGCCTGAGTCCAACCCACACGGCAAGTGATGTAAAAATATCCAATGAGGTATGAACTGCATCAGCAATCAGGGCAGTGCTTCCCGAATAAAAGCCAACAATGCCTTTTAATGCTGCAAGAAAGACCAATGCAATGGTTGAATTCTTCGAAGTATTGATCCCAATACGCAAGTTCTCATTTACACGATTTTCCATTTTTTTGTTCCTTTATGGATTTCATATTGAACCTGTGTTCAAGATAATAATTAGAATATATCGCACCCAGAGGATTATGTGCCAGCACTCTATCCTTTACTGCCAGCGTGGTTACAGGAGACTG
>JAKRWB010000223.1 GCA_022353185.1 ANME-2 cluster archaeon
CTGGACATACAGAGGAAGCATGTGACCGTTATATTAAGGCATATAAAAAAGTAAGAACTCTATACGGTAGCATGAATCAAAATGAAATTTCCAGAACTCTGGATATGAGTGAATCATTGGTGAAGGAATATATTGCAATACATGAAGAATTCAATAAGAAGGAGGAAAAAGTTAATGACGGTTCAAGTTAGGAATAAGGGGGGCGTCATTTGGCGTCATTTAAAATTTATTGGTGGCAACAATGCAAAACGAGCAAATTGTGGAAAAACGCTAGCAGTAATGAGTATAAAAAAGTTTAACAGTTAGCAGATAGGTTTATCTTTCAAAGTCAGGAAGTAGTAGAAGAAAAAAGATAATTTAAAGCGCCAGCAGCCTCTCCCTGCCAGAAATCACATCCTCTATGGAGAACACTTCAAGGTTGTGTATTCCGCCATACCCCAGTTCGCCGATCACTGACAGGTCAACCGTGCCGGTTCCTGGGGCCAGGTGTATATCGCCATCATATTCCCCGGTCCATACACCCAGATTATCATGTACATGCACATGCACGACCCATTCCCGTACCATCTCCATGAACGCTCTCACCAGCCCGGAATCGCCTCCTGCGGTCAGGTTGGCATGCCCCACATCAAAGGTAACGCCCAGATTACCTGAATCCACTTTCTCCACAGCCTTTACCAATTCAGCTGCCTCACAGCACAGGTTGCCGGGAGCAGTTCCTTCCTTATTTTCCAGTCCCAATACTATGCCGTGCTCCTCTGCGAACCCTGACAGGCGTTTAAGATTATCTACCATTTTGTCAAAACTTCCCTGCCTGTCATTCCCTACAAGACCTGGATGCACTACCATCACATTTGACTGAAAAATTGCAGCCATTTCAATAGATTCTTCAATGAGCTTAAAATCGGAACCATTCATATGTGCCGTATCCACACGTAGAGGTTTGGGATATGTTTGAGTATCAGCATAATATGGGGCATGGACAGATGTAATTCCGCTGGACGTGGACAATACATCTTTAACAGCCTCTACACGGTCCTGCTGAAGCTCACGTCCCTCATATAACCCCATCTTGGGAACGTACAGTTCCACTGAGTCAACTTCAGCTATCAATTCATCAAGCGTGGACGCAAAAGATGATGCCCCTATAATCATGTGCTAAAGCACCCGCCCCATTATGCCCAGTGCCCGCTGGATATCCTCATCACCGGTGGCATATGAAAGCCTGATATGACCAGCACCCCTGGGTCCAAACGCCTCGCCAGGCGCAGTAATAACTCCTGCTTCCAGCAGTTTCTGGACAGCTTCCATGGAATTCTCAACTTCCGGGAATGCATAGAAAGCGCCCTGGGGCTCCACGCACTTAATACCGATATCTTTCAGCCCCTTCATTAACAGGTCACGGCGGCGTAAAAAGCTATTGTACATATCGGTCACGCAGTCCTGAGGTCCGGTTATTGCTGCAAGTGCAGCTTTCTGGGCTATACTGTTTGCACATGCCTGCACATACTGGTGAGCCTTGACCATCTGCTCAGTGATGTCATGGGGTGCGGCTACATAACCCAGTCTCCACCCGGTCATGGCATAAGTCTTAGAAGTGGCATTGATGGTTACCGTATTCTCGTATAAACTGGCAGGACTGACATGCTCGCCCGAATATATGAAATGTTCATACACCTCATCAGATATTATTGTGATATTGTGGTCCTCTGCCAACTGGCACAGGTCCTTTATCTCATTCCGTGTCTGCACACTTCCAGTGGGATTGGATGGAGAATTGATAAAAAGCACCCGGGTCCTGTCAGTGATATGTTCTGCCACATTATCGGCAGTAAGGGTAAAGTTCTCGCTTAGCGGCACACCTACCACCTTACCTCCTGCAAATCCACTTAGTGCTGCATAGGACACGAAGCCGGGATCAGGAACCAGCACTTCATCCCCTGGATCCACCAGCGCCAGCAGGGCGATATGGAGTGCCTCGGATGCGCCTGATGTGATGATAATGTCATCAGGGGCTACCTCAAAATTGTTGTCCCGCCTGAACTTATCACACAGTGCGTGCCTCAGTTCAGGTATCCCCAGGTTAGGGGTATATCCCGTGAACCCGTCTATAATTGCGTCAATGGCCGCCTGTTTAATGTGGTCTGGTGTGTCAAAGTCGGGCTGTCCGAGACCCATATTAATAGCATTCGGTCCGGCAGACTCAAATATTTTCCTTATCCCTGAAATATCAATATCGTCAACCCTTTTCGCAAATTTTCTTTTTAGTGTCATTCTTCATCCCATATTCCACTTTTGAGATATTCCAACTATCAATTGATTCCAGTTCCTTACCAATCAAAATTATTCTGTCTATGCTTCCATTCCAATGAATCGTCTTGTCTATATCACCATTTCTGAGTTCTCTTATGATACTTTCAATGAAATGATTTAATGCATACTGTTTTGAGAACTGGATATTGAACAGGGCACGGTACCCATCATCAGTTTTCCCGTATGACATCAGGGTATAATCATGGTTTTCATATACCGGGATTCTATCATAGTCACAGATAATTTCCTTTTCATGGTTAAAAGAAGAATCAATTTTTGCAAAAGACTGCAATACTGCCGCTACCACATCAGGACTGGTCAGCCTGCCAAACCACAATCTAATCTTTCCAGTGGTGCAATATAAATGAACATCATCGCATCCCATTTCAACAGACAGTATGTCCCTGCTACGTTCAATAATGTCTTCAATCGATCCATATAAATTTTCAGACATCAACATGTTGATACATACTAGGTAAATAAGAATCTTACTATTCAAACGGCTCCGAAATGAAGATACTAATCTTAAGGTATTGTCTTATTTTCCACATACAACCTTTTTTACATTACAAAATTAGTATTTTATATCTACACAATCAGCCCAGTAAACAAATATCCGAAACTTATATATATTTACTATATATTGTATATATTCAATATATTACTGGATAAAAATATGGACATTCGTAAAATTCAGCGGACAGGAGGCTCTACGTATATTGTTTCCCTACCAAAAAGATGGGCTGATAGGGTAGGGGTAACCAACGGCACGAATGTAGGAATTACTATCAGACCAGACGGTACCCTCATTATAACACCAGATATTTCATCTCCATCCCCCTCAAAAAAGCAACTTGACGTCACAGGGAAACACGGGGAACCTCTGGTAAGGGAGATTATTGCATCATATATCGCAGGGTTCAATATGATTGAATTAGTATCACAGCGTATCTCTACCGAACAAAAACAGACCATCAGGCAAATCACCCACAAACTCATTGGACCCGAGATCATTGAAGATACTGCTGATCGTATGACTATACAAGACCTGCTCAACCCTAATGAACTTTCATTGCTCCAAAGTGTACGGCGGATGTTTTTAATAGCTGCGTCCATGCAGACCGATGCAATGCAGGCAGTTTTATCCTATGACATCGACCTTGCCATGGACGTGGCACAAAGGGACGACGAAGTAGACAGGCTTAACCTGCTCATAGAAAAGCAACTGCGTTCTATGCTGCGCAGTGGCCAGGTCATCGATTCACAAAAAGATATTACTCCTGATATGAGCCTTGACCTTAGTCTGGCAGCACGTCCTATTGAAAGGATAGC
Source organism: ANME-2 cluster archaeon (assembly GCA_022353185.1). Classification (GTDB taxonomy): domain Archaea; phylum Halobacteriota; class Methanosarcinia; order Methanosarcinales; family Methanocomedenaceae; genus Methanocomedens_B. The sequence goes on from JAKRWB010000223.1 coordinate 3,646, forward strand.
AGACCATGCGCGAAAGATTGCACTTGCAACCGCAAAACTGAACCGGGCACTACCTGAAGATACAAACTCGATGTTCCAGGATGCGGGGAAAAAAGCCAGTGAACTGTTCGAAAATGCTGCAGATTCATTGTTCAGATCAGATATCGAACGGGCAAATATGGCAATAGGAATGAAAAAAGACGTTGAGGAAGCACTGCATGCTATAAACAGGAAACTGACTACCATGGATGCCGGGGATGCACTCCACCTGCGCATTGTCTCGGACAGTATTGACCGGATTGGTGACTATGGGGTTAATATCGCAGAAATAGCGATAAATTCAACTATATCAAAATAAATATTAGATAAAATTACAATAATCCCGTGAGGGAATACATAAGGAGGAACATGAATGGGATTAATAAAAAAAGTTCGAAAAAATTTATCTTCAGTATTTAAAGGTATATTTAAAAAGAAGGTAGCACGGATAGGAATATATGGTCCGCCCAATGCCGGAAAAACCACGTTGGCAAATAGAATTATCAGGGACTGGACCGGGGATGCCATGGGTGCGGTCTCTGAAATCCCACATGAGACCCGGCGGGCGCGCCGCCGTGAAGGTGTTACTATCGAATCTAATGGTTCAAAGGTCACCCTGGATATTGTGGATACACCCGGGCTGGCTACAAAGATAGATTTCCATGATTTCATGGCTCATGGGTTGGAAGAAGAAGAGGCGAAACGAAGGGCAAAGGAAGCTACAGAGGGCATTATTGAAGCTGTGAAATGGCTGGAAGACCTTGATGGGGTCATCCTTGTAATGGATGCCACCGAGGACCCATTCACCCAGGTGAATGTGACCGTTATAGGCAATATGGAAGCCAGAAATCTGCCACTGCTTATCGTAGCTAACAAGATAGACCTGCCTGAATCTTCTCCGGCAAGGATACGTAGTGCTTTCCCCCAGCATCCAATGGTGCCCATATCAGCGCTGGACGGACAGAACATAGATACTCTCTATGAAGAGATTGCAGACCATTTCGGGTGATATTATGATTGGCGTACAAATGGACCTGATATCTGAAGATAAACTGTCTCAAATGACAGCCATGGAGAAGATACGGATGATACTTGACGGGGTTAAGGAAGGTAAGATACTGGTACTTGAGAGAGGACTGACTCCTTCAGAAGAAGCTAAACTTATCGAAATGACCATGACAGAGATTACACCAGATGAATTTGCAGGTATAGAGATAGAGAGTTATCCCAGTAAAAAGAACCAGAAACTATTAGATAAATTATTCAGAAAAACTGTCCTCAGGACCAGATTAACGGTCATTGGCCCTGCAAACCAATTAAAGACCCTGAAAAAAGACCGGGACCTTATCAGTGCACTGGTTTCGTCCCAGTGACGAAAAACACAGAATTTCATAGCAGAGTGGAAATATGCCCCATAAATGTACCAGGTGTGAGAACATTTTCACGGATGGAGCCGTGGAGATACTTAACGGCTGCCCAAGTTGCGGCTGGAATAAGTTCCTCTATGTCCGTGAAGAGCCAGAAGCACCACCGTCCGATACAGTAGCCGATGATGTGAAGCGCGAACCTGCAAAGAAGTTCTTGAAAGAAATTGATGATTTCCTGGTTGACCACGGGGTTGAGGTAAAAGAAAAAGTTGAACAAGAACCTGACGAAGACCGTATTGAATCAGTAAGGATAATGGGTCCAGGTTCCTATGAACTCAATCTTGATGCATTGTTGGAACGCAAGGAAATTATCATGGCAATGAAGGAAGATGGTACCTATATGGTGCATCTGCCTTCAGTCTTTGATAATAAAAAGACGAACAAAAATAGAAAGAGAAAGAGATAGGTTAGTCTATTCATCCAACCTCATAAACACGTTGGGTGTTGATGCGACATTATATAGCCGTTCTGGATTTTTACTGCCAGGGAACACGATAAAAGTGTCCACTTTGGCACCTAACACATAGGAATCATAGAAAAAAACACCACCAATATCATCATCTTGGTATCCTACGTTGTACGCCAATACCCGGGCTTGATTTTCTTTAATGCTGATTATCTTTATGTCATCAAAATCGTAGAACAGGTCGTTGATGGCAGGTTCAATGTTTCCGCTGCCCAGGAAAAGTACATATAACCGGGCAATAAAATCCAGTTCATATTCAACAGTAAATGAAGCGTGAGGTCCTTGTGGTTCCATGGTCATCTCAGTTATGTGAAGATATCTTGGCGAATCAGCACTTGCAGGACCAAAGGAACTTAGTGATGATGCAATTAAAGCCACCAGCAAGATTATGATTATACGTTTCATCGTTAAATTCCATCCGTTTTTTTGTTTCATACTATGCACATAGTATGTACATAGTATGTATATAGATATTTATCAATTATTATATCCAGTAGCAAATTATTTATCTCTTTCTGTCGCCTTTGCAGCTGCAGATATTGTATGTCTAAGGCGTTTTGAGCCACCCAGGTTCTTAATAGTCCTTTCTTCTTTGAGATCCAACACATCAAAGTCCTTGAGTAACCCGAACAACTCGGAAATGTTAAAATAATGATACACTGAACCCGTGTCCCGCCTGTATGTGAAGGGTTCTACTTCATATCCGCCCATTCGCATATCCTCCCTGCCCAGCACCTCCATTACAAGTATGCCACCCGGCATCAGAATCCTGTTGAACTCATCCAATGCTGTACTTCTCTCAGCTTCAAGCAAATGTTGTAAAACACCAAAACAAACCATCCCCTTGAATATATTATCCTGAAAAGGTAGATGGCATGTATCAGCTGCCACCAGGTCCATATCAATATTCCGTCGCCGTTTCGCCACACCCAGTTCACTCAGGGCGATCAATGAAACATCTATCCCCAACACATTATATCCCTGCATGACCAGAGGTATGGCATATCTACCAATACCGCAACCGACATCCAGTATAGTACCAGAAGATGGAGCATACTGGTGGAAATAATCAAGTGAGTACGGTCCTTTCCAGATGCCTCGGCGGTGTTCTTCGTTCCATGCCACGATATGGCTGAATGTTCGACCCATAAAATGCTCGATATTATAACAACGTTTATGTATAAAAGTGAGTTTTAATCAAGCAATTATGGATTTTCAAACTTAAAACATAATATTGAGGACATTACATGAATAAAATATTCACCATCGCATTGATAACTAGTATAGTTCTGACCGGGCTTTTGGTTTCGGGTTGCACAGATAATAAACCAGATGCCAGTAATGCAGTTCCACCATTCACACCCCCTAGAACAGTTGTGGATGTTTCAATCGCTGAGGTGCTGTCTGATCCTTATGCATATAATAATAGTAATATAAAGATTACAGGCATAGTCAACCAGACTCTGGATGTCACCGGGTATACTTACATAGAAGTGACCGATGAGAACAAAAGTATGTGGGTAGCAGGATACACAACTTCGTTTGAGAATGGCACTGAGATAACTGCCTCGGGCAGTTTGATGATAAACTTCCAAAGCACATCGTTGGGTAGAACATTTGAAATTCTGCTTATGGCTGATTCTATTTCGGATGGCTCATCCACTAATATTTCAGATTCAACCCACGGCATTACCAACAATACTGATGTTACGTATGATATCAATGTCACACCAGTTGAAGGAAGTACGCAAATCGCAGACATTATTTTAAATGCTGCAAACCTGTCCGGACAGGAAGTAAAAGTGACTGCAGTGGTTGTGGATTCTACTCAGCTCATCAGTGAATTGTTCCTTACATTGGACGATGGCACAGGACAGTTGAAAGCTAGTTGCCCGAATTCCTTTGTAGTATCAAACGGCGACAATGTCGTGGTCACCGGTACCGTTAGGACAGATGTTGACTACGGTTCCGAACATTCCTTTGAGGTATTGCTTGAGATAACTAATGTAGAGTAAATAATGCTACAAATAACACATTATGGAATAACCTGAAGTGATATTATGGAAAAGTACCCGGTAGTAATGACCATTGCCGGTTCTGATTCCGGCGGTGGTGCAGGCATACAGGCTGACCTGAAAACATTTGCAGCTCTGGGAGCCCACGGCACATGTGCTCTCACTTCAATTACCTCCCAGAACACTACCGGAGTGCTGGATATCCATGACCTGCCACCCTCTGCCATTGCATCCCAGATTAAGGCTGTGGCATCTGATATGGATATTGCCCATGCCAAGACCGGTATGCTATCATCTTCAGACATTATCCTGACCGTTGCAGAAATGGTCAGGGAATACGGGATACCATTGGTGGTCGATCCGGTCATGTCAGCAGAAGCAGGAGGCAGCCTGCTGCAAAATGATGCTGTGAAAACCTTGCAGGAGGAACTCATTCCACTGTCAAAGGTGGTGACTCCTAATATTCATGAGGCTGGAGTGCTTGCCGGGATAAAGGTCAATGACTGGCAGGATGCAAAGGAAGCCGCCCGCCGTATGGTAGATGCGGGGGCCAATGCCGTAATCATCACGGGTGGACATCTTGACGGGTCTGACCTGCTCTATGACGGGCTGGATTTTACACTGATAGAGGGTGAACTGGTCAAGGGTGGGACACACGGTGCTGGATGCACATATTCGGCAGCCTTGACAGTATTCTTGGCAACGGGACATTCATTGAGGGATGCGGCGGCAGGTGCCAAGCTGTTCGTGACCAGGGCCATTATCGAGAGCCGGTCAGTGGGTAAGGGTGTGGGTCCTGTGAATCCGGGTTGGCATACCCTGAGGACAGCCCAGATGTATGAGGCGATAAGCGATGTACAAAAGGCGGTTGCCATTTTGGAATCGTCTGCTGATTTTGCCGCCCTCATACCTGAAGTGGGTTGCAATGTGGCAGCAGCATTGCCCCATGCAGCCTCGGCGGATGAGGTGTGTGCGGTTAAGGGCCGGATTGTCAGGCTACAGGATCGTGCCCGGGCTGTAGGATGTCCGGCTTTTGGTGCCAGCAGCCACGTGGCCAGGATTGTGCTGGCTGCCATGCATCACGATGCTGGATTGCGAGCGGCCCTGAATATCAGGTATTCCGAGGATGTGCTGGAGGTTATCAGGGATATGGGGCTGGCTGTGGGTTCATTTGACAGGGCACACGAGCCCGAGGGTGTCAGTACAATGGAATGGGGCACCCGGACTGCTATTGATACGTACCGGAAGCTCCATAACCGGGTGCCAGATGTGGTGTTTGATAAGGGGGCTGTGGGTAAGGAGCCTATGGTCAGGCTGCTGGTGCACAGGGCTGTGGATGCTGCGGGGCTGGCTGTGGAGATTGCGAGGGGGCTGGGTGAGGAGTAAGGTGTGAGGGGGGAAATACTTTCACCGCGCTTTTACCAATCGTTTATATTTCGCTGCCACATCATAAAACCAATATGTCAAAGAAATTAAGGCACGACAGGCATACGGTATCGCTGCTTACAGACCATCTTGTGTTTTCTCCAAAATACAGGGGCAAAGTATTGATGGGCGATGTGGGCATGGTGGCTGAGGCAATTATGAGAAAGACGTGTAAGGAACTTGATATTGAGGTCATTGATATGGCGGTAAACCCTGACCATGTGCATATATTTCTGAAATATCCGCCAAAATATTCCGTAAGTTATATATCTAAGATGATTAAAGGAAAGAGTAGTAGAATACTCAGAAAAGAATTTCCCCATTTGAAGGAATGGTGTGGTGATCATCTCTGGGCTCCAAGTTGTTACCATGGTTCTGTGGGCGCGGGTTGGGATGTTGTAGAAAAATACATATCAGCACACAATACATATGAACATAATAGGGGATAATTCCCAGAAATCGCTATATACAGGCCCGGTACATTTGTACGGGGTATACCGTGACTTTACAACATAAATGAATTATGCTCGGGTAAACAATTGGGTTAAGTACACTACCTTAAATTCACTAATAATTGCACAG
>JAKRWB010000011.1 GCA_022353185.1 ANME-2 cluster archaeon
TGGCCGCTGGTGCCCCAGGGTATGGGTATGTTCATGGCCTGGATGGCAAATATGCCAGCGCCAAGGGCCGCCAGCATAGGTACTTTCATTTCGTCCATATCTTTCCGTGCCCATTCAAGGGACTTGAATATAAATATTAAGGCTACCAGCCAATAAATTGCTGCTTGACTTAAAGGTATTAAACCGTCTCCAATATGCATATTTTTCACCTCATTAGCATCTAGTATTACAATTATGACTATTCGTAATACGCAGCACTTCAAGATTGTGATATTATAAGTATTTTATGTTATGTTTTTCAATTGCATAGTCCCCGAATCTATGATATCATCATGCTTATCTTACACACATAGGATAATTACCAGACTTGGTAATGTCCTACAGCCCAAAAAAGCCAAAAAAACTTTATAGTATAATATTTTTACAGATGGGGTAGTATTATGAATTATAATTTTTGTAATACTTGTTATTAATAATAACTGGAGTAGTGTTAAAATGACAGATGATGTAAAAGTAAGTTCTGAAAGCAAATGGGATATGTTGAACCAGATGTTTATCATTAAACAACTGGCCGATCAAGCATATAATGAGATATATGAGCATAAAACAAATCCCTGGAAAGCTTTTAGAAAAATTGGCAAGAGGTTGTACCAAATTGAAAATCACTTAAATGTATATTTACTATATCTAGAACTTTACAATGAATTAGAACTTCCTGAAAAACAAATAATGGCAAGACACTTTGGTCAATAATAAACATAGGTAGCTCAATCAATTCAATTATTTGATTTTTTAGGTGGTAACATGAATTTGTCTATAACTCATGAAAAAAATATTGTCCAATTTAATATACCTATACAATAAAAATGAAAGGCCGCTTCAAGCATCAGAAGTTGCACAGACCACGGGTCTCACTGTTGGGACAATCAGAAATCATATGCAAATCCTGAAAATGTTAGAAATGATCAAAGGAATAACCGGTCAAAGGGTGGCTATATCCCGACACAGAAAGCTTTTAAAGCTTTTATATCTAATAATAAATCAGACCTCAGTGTCTATTTGAATAGCATAAAATTGGAAGATGTCACAATCAGTGAGATCAAGCTAAATCCAAAAGACAAATCCACATATTCAGGCTCGATAACAGTAATAGCAAATATGAAAAATTTTAATGTGGAAGATACCATGACCATTCAAACATCGACTAATAATTACTCCATAATCAAAGAAACAATCACTTGAAGATTTTTTTTTTATTAACACCTTATATTTTTCGCATATAGAGGTCCTGACTTTATGAAAAGAATATGAATATATGGGAATAACGAACATATATGAAAACTCAGAATAATTTAGAGGATTTGAATGAATCAGATACTGTCATTGATAAGGTAAGTTTTTAAAACAATGTATATATCATATGATAGATATAAAACCTTGATTTAAGAAGAGACAATGAAATTATTGAGAATAACTTTAGACATTTGAATTTTTAACGTGACAAAATCCAAACTTTTATGTATGTATAAATAATTCTTATCAACAATAACTAATGGAGATTACTTAAAAATGGATACAGAATTGTCAAGAATAGGGGTTTCACTGCCCGAGAACTTACTTGAGAAGTTCGACGTCATTATAAAAGACAGGGGATATTCTTCCAGGTCAGAAGGTATCAGGGACGCCATTCGCGGATATATCAGGTATTATGACTGGATGGTTAGTATTGAAGGGGACAGAGCCGCCACCATAACTTTAGCATACAACCATCATCAAAAAGGCATAGAAGACACGCTGAACCATATACAACACAAGTACCTCGACATTATCCGGTCCTCGGTTCATATCCACATGGAAAACAACAATTGTGTGGAAGTGATTATCCTGCAGGGAGATGCAAGAAAGATTAGAGAGATATATGAAAATATTGTAAAGAACAAAGGTATACAGCACGTCAAACTGGATACTATCAATCCAAAGGAAATATAGGTTCAGGAAATACAGGGCTTTTAGTCAAATCCAGAACTGTACAAGTCCTATCAGGATAAGCGTGGCTGAAAACACCAGATAATCCCTTGCCCCTACATTCTGCGTCCCCACGCACACCTGCGAATCTGCAGAATATGCACGGCACAGCATAGAGTAGTACGTGCGCTCACCCTGCTCATACGAGCGGAGGAACAGGGAACTGATTGAATTTCCAATCTGCTCAAGTATCCAGCGCCTGGGCACATTTTTATTCCAGATATCAAAGCACCTGGTCTTCTGTGCAGTCCTGATGCGTCTGAGCATGCTCCAGAACACGAACAGGTAGCGCACCATCATACTGAACAGCAGTGTCAGTTCTGCAGGCAGTCCCAGCCGGCGGGCACTTGCTATCATATCACTCATCTGGGTAGTAGAGGACAGCAGCACCACTGCGGTGATGCATACCATGAACTTGGCTAACAACACACTGCCGAACAGCAGCCCCTCTGCGGTTATGGAAATGCCCATTGGCAAATGGTAGAGTACAGTAAATTCAGTTATGAA
>JAKRWB010000224.1 GCA_022353185.1 ANME-2 cluster archaeon
TTTACTTCGATGATGGGTTTTTTGTCTTTGCTCATTTCAAACGTCCCCCTTTTTCATCCCACATTTCACGATATGCATAGACATACGAAGTGGTTGCCACGGGGTCCATTTTGAAGTAATAACGACAGAGCCTTTTGTATAAACGCAACATCTCATCATCGAAACAAAAATCGAGCATCCCGTCAAGCAAGCGTTCGATGCGCTGGGGTTCATGGCATTTGTCTCGCAGGATAGAATCAACTTCAACAGAGTATTGCTGTTCTGCCTGACGTGCAAGCTGCTGCTGTGCCATTGCGAGTTTTTCAATCGTCCCAACCATGTCGGTCATAGATTGATTATCTGGGCTATTCATTATCCTCAGCCCCATTTCTCTGTTTTGTCAGAAGGTCATGCCCTTTTTCAGTCACCCGGTATTTCTGTTTGCTGCTTGTGGGTTTGTCGGGAATGGTCATTTCGATCATACCGGCAGTTAGCGCCGGAATAAGATAAGCCTCCCTGAAGTAGTTTTCATTCCGGAGAGCCAAAGCCTCCTGAATGTCAGTACGTTTCATCTCTCCAACCAATACCTTCAGGAGCCTCTGAACTTCCCCGGTAACTTCCCCGGTAACTTCCCCGTTAACTTCCCCGGTAACTTCCCCGGTAACTTCCCCGGTAACTTCCCCGGCAACTTCCCCGGTAATCCCGCCGACGGCTTCGAAGGCCAGTTCAGGCTTTCTTCGGATAGTAACCACAAAGCCGTCCGTAAGGGCAAACTCCGGTTCGTCAAGGCCTACATCACGGCAGCGCTTAATCATATCACCTGTTCCGGTGCCCATGCGTTCGATATACCTGGTAAGATAGAGCGGCTCGGCCAATAAGGGATTCCAGGGCACAGAGCCGTGGGGCTTTCGCAGTTTTGCAAGGGTCAAGGGCGGCGGAAGGGTACCTGGGTTCCAGACCTCCAGCCTGTCCGCAAAGAGCATCACCTGCACACTACCATTGCTAGTATAATCCCGATGGGCCACAGCATTGACAATGGCCTCGCGAATCACTTCAGGAGGCATCTCGTAGGCCACGGGCGCTTGAACGCTCTGGGTGCGGGTTCCGACAGCAAGATTGATTTTGGAGAGCACAAAATCAACAGCCTGATCTACCAGATCAAAGACTGTTCCTTTGTAAATCCGGTAAAAGGGAATAGGCTTGGTTACCTCAACGCCATGAAAATGGGCGCATTTGATCTCGGAGGAAATAAGGAAGCGTTGCGGCTGTCTTCCAAAGAGCAAGACTGCTGCATTGCTCGGTCTTTCTTTATCAAGGAGATTTAGATGAGTAAGGACCTCCATGGTCGTGGATTCTTCGGGCAGCGGGAAGCCTCTGGCCCGTCGGGCTCGACTCAAAAACGTGTGTATCTTCTCTTCGTCCAGATCGTCCATGGTGGCGTTCCTGCAGAAAGAGGCGTCAAAAGGTGCTGAACGTATCAATTCGTGTTCATCAAGGTATTGAACAAGGCTTCCGTACATTGCGGCGACCAGCTCTGCAGCACTGACAAAGCGGCGCCTCACCACCTGATCTCCCACTTCCTTGATAAGGGCCTGCATTTTGAGGGCCTTGCCGCCATCGTCAGCGCCTTTGACAAAAATGAGACGGTGTTTTTCGAGGCGCGTCGCAAGGTCGAATTCCCGATGGGTGGGAGAATATCCTTTCTCGTCTTCATTTCCGTATTCCTCTCCAAAGAGCCCCACGTAAATGTCACATCGTTCAATTTCCTGAAGATAGACCTCGTCGGCCCGTCTGTCAATGGCGGGCACATCCTCGAACAGAAAAACATCATAGAATCGCCGAAAAAGCGGGTCCCCCCGCAAATAATCACGCAGGGCGGCGCGCTCCTCTGCAAATTCTTGTTGCACACTGCTGATAAAGATGCGAATAGGTTTCATATTTCCCGTCCCAGATACCCCAACCCCTTCAAAAACCCATCAAGCGTTTTAAGGGTCTCGGTTCGCTCTCCCTCCAGTTCACGGCTTGAGACTGCGTATTTGTCCCAGAGGTTTTCCACCACCTGAACAAGCCCGCGCTTTTCGGCATTGAGATAGCGATTCAGCTCCTGATGGGCAATGTCATAAAGCTTTTTCAGGATCAGC
>JAKRWB010000225.1 GCA_022353185.1 ANME-2 cluster archaeon
CTCAATTATTCATTTCGTTGATACGATATGAGATTAAAGAATTGAAAACCACTTCGACAAAATTCATAAAAAACAGCCTGATGAATTTGACAGTTACTGTCCATTTCAGTATAAACAGAACAAAAAAGTATATTTATGCTAATTTTGACTCGATAAATAGGCTGATTTTGATACAAAATCAAGGAATAACATAGAAAACTGTTAATAAACAAGGTTGATTTTTTATAACTGTCAGATTGGTTTTCCCGCCAAAATAGTAGACATACTCGATGAGTTGGATTTTTTAACTGTCAAAGTAGGGTTATATGTGGTACATATTTATATGTCCAAAACGTACTAATTCGTGCACTTAAAAGGATGAGAGGGTAACAGGTTAATCAACGGGAACGTAATCCCAAACACAGTGTTTGTTATCCCTCTCGACCTACTTTTCAAGTAGGTTGCAAGATACTATTTCTTGATCTTGCAAGAATAGTGTATATACGAACACAGATTTTACCTAAAGTCGGGGTCAACAAAATAACTGATTTTTGGAACAGTGCCTTGAATTATATTGTTTATATAAATTATAAAATTAAATTTGAATGGAAATAGATATGAAACAAACAATGAAATGGTTTGTTGTGTTGACAGCATTAATATTGATGCTGACATCAACTGCAATGATGGTGAATGCCGGGAAAGGTGGCCCCGGTGGCAATCCTGGTAATGGGGGAAGTGGGGGAAGTGCACCCACTTCAGACGCGGGTGATCTCTACGGCGATCTGGTTGTGCTAAACCGAGAAGAAGTCAATGGTGTACCCATATATAATCCAGATAATGGGATGTGTGAGCAATACATAACTTCAACTGGAGATATTGTTGATATGGAATACGATCCAGACTCCGGCCACTGCTCGATAACAGAGGGTGCAGATGTGGTAGAAGTTGGTTTAGGTCGTCTGAATGTTATCCGGGCTCCATCACATGTACTGGAGAGCGCATTCGATGAGGCTATTAAGGGATTGAACTAGGCCACACAGATATCACTTGATCCCTCAGGGCGTCTCCTGTTGACCAGAATAGCTGTGGATGCAGAGGTGTTGAATATACATATGAAAAGGCAATTGATTCCCCCTGTGAGAATCTTGCACTGTATAAGAAAGTCATGTCAGAAGGACAGCTGGAAGGGAATCTTGGTGATGACCCTTATGCCCACGTGGGTGACCCGGATGCTGACCCAATACTTAGACCTGTATTGAATGCGAATCACTTCAAAGCAGTGGCAGATAAAGGTCTCCTCAATCTACTTAACGATCCAGTAGATATGCCACTTACGGAAGAAGATCTCATATTCGCGACATCATTCCTGGCCGCAAGTGCAGATAAGACAGGAGAAATCACAGTGGACATGGTGTTCTACACGAACAGCATCATTGCCCTCAATACCAAGAATACGGACGGTTTCTATGACCAAACCACAGTTGTGGACTTCTCCGGATTTTATGTTGACAGACATCCAAGATATGATAAATCGGTCTACGTCCTTGTTCCTGAGCTGCACGGTAACGGCGCCTGGGTACGTCAACACTGGGTAGAGGAGTGGCTCGAGTTGATGAACTAAAATAAATGGACGGGAACATATAAGGGGTCCAATCCAGATGTATTCACAAGGGATGCAGCAGATGGTTGGGAATATAATAATAATTATATTGGCGGATTTGTCCAGGCATCCGATGACAACCTGAAGGTGCTCGCCTATACCCATGACCATTTTGTCCCGCCAGAACCCACGGACATATGAGAGGGATGACCACACAGAATATGAACCGATTAGAATAAAGATTGGAGTGTGTTGGTGCAGGTAATTGGCTGCACCTATTTTTTCTTTATTTTCATGCCTCTGAGCAAGGCATTTATGTTCCGGTCAATCACACCAATAAATTATGTTTATCACGGTTCCAAATAATCACCATAAACCTGAGCCAC
>JAKRWB010000226.1 GCA_022353185.1 ANME-2 cluster archaeon
CTCGCTGGAATGTGAAAAACATTACATTGGTTTGGGATCGTGGTTTTGTTAGCAAACCAAACATAAATTATGCCAGAGATAAACAATTCCATGTTCTTTCTGCAGGACTACGTACCTCTAATGAGGTTATAGATTGGATGACCAAATATGATGATTTTGAAATCGAAAAACGAGAAAATATCATTAGGATGTCTATAAAAAACGGTGTCTATTGTGTAGAAGATGTCGGAAATCTATATGGAAATAAATGTAAAATTGTTATAATGTTGGACCCAGATAAGAGAAATCATTCACGAATACAAAGAGATTTACTCTTGCATAAACTGGAATCTGAGACTTCAAAACAAAAGATTGCTAAATTGAAGCAGAATTTGAAACCAATAGTAATACCGGCACGGGGTAGAAGAGGTTATCAAATCATTGAAAGTGAGGAAGAACTTGCCAGGAGACTTGATGGACGATCTCTGTTTTTTTGTACAGATGTATCGATGTCAGGAAAGGATATTATAAGGACATATTTCCAGAGGGATCATGTTGAAAAAGCATTCAGGTTTTTGAGAGGTGATGCCAGTTTATCTCCTGTCAAGTATCAATTACCAGGAAGAATTGAAGCATATCTTTCAGTCGTCAATTTCATCTCTTATGAGTTGATTGCTGCGATTTTGTGGAAAATTGAGAAACATGAAATTGGTCTAAGTTATGACGAATTAATTGAAGAGGCATCTAAGATATATGAAGTGGAATTTACATCAAAAGATTCAAAAATATACAGGTGGACGCATATTTCAAAGGATATTGAAAAGATGCTTCAGCCGTTTGATGTCAAGTCTATTTGAACATAAATTTTTATTATGGTATAAATAATTATTTATGTGTGGTGAAACCGATTGCGATAGGCACAGGCTCAATAAAGGAGTTCTGCATAATTGACATAATTAATTTTTTCAAATAGAAAAAACAACTTATTTTTTTAACAAAAATCCCTTGCAGGATGTGGGTTTTCGTATTTTTATTGCAAGTGTTGAAATGCGATTCAAACATAGTTACTAAAACCGCCGATATGCAGGTATATCAACGACCAGATCGAGGCAGGGAAAACATACAGCTATGATATAAAACTCAAGAACACTGGAGATGATCCTGTGG
>JAKRWB010000227.1 GCA_022353185.1 ANME-2 cluster archaeon
CACAGAGCGTTATTGTTTCCTCTGTGTTCTCTGTGCACTCTGTGGTTATTAACCGTTCCAGGAAATAATAAAAAGTCTCAGATAATGTCACAGGGATTATTATGATACATGAGGCAGTACTGTTCGACCGACTGGAGAACGATAAGGTACAGTGTCATGTGTGCGCGCATGAGTGTACCATTGCAAAGGGCAGGTCAGGTATTTGCGGAGTCCGCGAGAACCGGGACGGCACATTGTTCACACTTATTTATAATACCGTTTCCAGCGAGGCTGTTGACCCAATGGAAAAAAAGCCCCTGTACCATTTCCTGCCCGGGACGCTCAGTTATTCCCAGGGTACAATCGGGTGCAATTTCAGGTGCAAACACTGCCAGAACTGGAGCATCTCACAGTTAAGCCTGGAGCAGGCATATACCAGTGAGATAACGCCTGAGGAATCGGTGGCACGGGCAGTGGATTCGGGATGTGCCAGCATGTCCTGGACATACAATGAACCCACCATCTGGCACGAGTTCACCAGCGATTCTGCCAGACTTGCCCATGAAGCAGGTCTTAAGACAGTGTATGTGACCAACGGCTATATCACTGAGGAAGCACTGCGGGATATCTCCCCGCACCTGGATGCTTTCAGGGTGGACATCAAAGCGTTCAGGGATGAGTTTTACCGCGAAGTTTGTGGAGCACACCTGCAGCCAGTGCTGGATTCAGCTGTTGTGGCACGGGAGTTGGCCATGCACATTGAGGTGGTCAATTTGATTATTCCAGGGCAGAATGACGATATTGCAGAAACTAAGGCCCTTATTGAATGGGTGAGGGATAACCTGGGTCCCCAGACCCCGATTCATTTTACCAGGTTCCACCCCATGTACAAGATGGAGGATGCTGCGCCTACGCCTGTGGCCACGCTGGAGCGAGCATGGCAGATGGCAAAGGATATGGGTATGGAATATCCTTATGTTGGTAATGTGGCAGGGCATAAGTATGAGAATACATATTGTCCAGACTGCGGTACATTGCTTATTGACAGGAGCGGGTACACTATTGCGAGGAATGCGATCACAGATGCCAGGAAGTGTCCGAAATGCGGATATGGGATTGCAGTGATAATATGATATATTCAGGAGTAAGGGTATTATATTAACGTGGAGTCAGGATAGGTAATGTAATTTTCCGGCCAATGAAAAAAGAAAAATATTGCAGGATGATTTAAAAAATGGTAATAGAGCTGCCAACGATCTTAATTTCAGATATTTTTTCACTGTTAATTCTACCATTGTTAATTTTCGGTGCCCGGGTACTAGATGTGTCCATTGGGACCATCCGCATTATATTTGTTACCAGGGGACGGAAATTACTTGCCCCATTGCTGGGTTTTTTTGAAATAATGATATGGCTGCTTGCAATTGGTACGGTCATGCAGAATTTTACCAATCCAATCTATTATGTTGCATATGCAGGTGGTTTTGCTATGGGAAATTTTTTGGGGATATTCATTGAAGATAAACTGGCAATGGGTACAATGGCTGTCCAGATAATTACTGTAAAGGAAGCAAACCAGCTGATAGAACAATTAAAGTCTGAGGGGTATGGAGTAACCAGTTTGGATGCCATGGGTTCAACCGGACAACAGGTAAAGATCATTTTCACTATAGTAAAACGCAAGGAACTTCAGTATGTTGTGGAATTTATCAAACAATTCAATCCACAAGCGTTCTATTCTATCCAGGAAGTGAGGTCAATAAATCAAGGAGTGTTCCGTATGGGAAGACCGTTCTATGACGAAAAATTCCTGAGCACATTGAGATATAAGCGAAAATAGGAACAATTGCATTATTGATTACAACTGAAAATTTATTATCTTTGGACTGCACCCCAAAAAGTGGACAGGTAGTTAAGAAACATTCTTAACAAACATCTACAGAAAGGGTGAAAATATGAAAACACTAAATCATTTCACGAACATTACTAAAATTATATTCCGTGACGATGGGCACCCATGCAGGAGTGAAGGCGAGAATGGGCGG
>JAKRWB010000012.1 GCA_022353185.1 ANME-2 cluster archaeon
TAATTCACCGCAAAGCACGCAAAGAGCGCAAAGACAATGTTACCTTAACTTCGCGTACTTTGCGTACTTTGCGGTGCACGATTACTTAAATTATATATTTCAACAGCCATGACGGCACTCCACCGGCACAACATCCACCCCACCCCTCGCTGCCCCCGCTTGCACTTGTCCGGCTGCCCGGCCCTGATGCTGCTGTATGCATGTGGATACTCATGTGCAGAGCTTGAGTTGGGGGATAAGTAAAATGAGGGGGGGCTGTTATTGTCGATTCAATAGACCTTAAAAAAGCTCGTTCAAAAGAAAAACATAGCACAATCCCGGTTATGGAACCGAAGCATGCATAGAAGTGTCACACGCGGGCGTCCATGATGACCTGCTGGTTGTGCCAGGTTCAATGTCAGGCAGATTGTCGGGTTCAGGGTCGTCCAAGTTAGTTCCGGTGAAAAGATAAATGGGAAGTCCTTGCCATCCAAAGTTTTTCTCGTTCATCTAATTCACCGCAAAGCACGATTACTTAAATTATATATTTTAACAGCCATGACGGCACTCCACCGACACAACATCCAGCGCTCCCCTCTCCCCCCCATAGCCCGCCTGCATATATATTCCGGCGCCAGGTAGCAGCACCAGGGATGAGCGGTCTGGTAAGTGCAGATAACGGGGGGCTGTTATTGTCGATTCAATATACCCTAAAACAGCGTTTTCAAAATAACACTTAACATCAGCCCATTATTTTTGACATGTCATCCATATCGAAAACATAATACCCTTCTGTCCTAAAAACTTCTTTATTTTCTACTTTCTTTGCAATTATGCCATAATACTTTTTTGTATCTTTTTTACAATCAACAAAAATGGATTTTTCTTTGAGTTCATTTAATAACTTCTTTACCTTGCCCTTGCTAAGATTCATCCATTTGCATTCGATAAAGTAAATCTGATTCTCATTATTGTTCAATGCCACAAGGTCTATCTCATTATCCTTATGCCACCATCTACCAAGCAGGTTAAATCTGAATGGTCTGGTCTCCCACAAAAATTCTGAGGCGACTTTCTCAAAAACAGTTCCAAGATACATATTGTATGTTTTTTTCATTGATGAAAATGCGATATCTGACCTTCTTTCTATCAGCGTCCTGTTCGGATAAACATACCTGAACCAGAATCTGAAGTAGTTGTCAGCAAATATATAACGCGCGTTCTTTCTTTTTTCTTTCTTTTCGGTTACAGGAAATTCCTTTATTATAACACGGATCTTCTCTAAGTTCTGCAAGTATTTTGAGATTATGCTCTTATCAATTGTCGTGTGATTTACAATCTCATTTTGCCTTAAATATCCGAATGAGATTGCTTTTAGTATTGCGAAGTACTTTGCAGGTTCCCGGAATTCCTGCATAAGCAGAAAATCGGCTTCGCTATAGAGCAGCGCATCTTTCTTGAAAAATACATTTTTCATGTTTTCAAATACATTTTGTCCCGGATCGAAATGGTTAAGATACAGGGGTATTCCATCTGTACAGCCATAAGCTCTGATACAGTCATCAAAAGAATAAGCAGGTAAAAAACCTTTTGTGTGGAAGATGCTGACAGGTTTAATCTCAAGCTGTCCTGTACGTCTTCCGAAAAGGGGCGATTTGCTTGAGAGGAGTTCTTCCATCATGCTGATAGAAGAGCCCACAATGATAAGCATGATTTTATCATTTTTTGAAAGATGCATGTCCCATATTTTCTGGAACTCAGATGGCACGGCCCTGTTTTCATTCACAAGATATGGAAATTCGTCTATTATGACTACTGTTTTTTCTTTTATCCTGTCGGAAAAGCTTTTGAATAGCTGCACCCAGGTTTCAAATTGTATCATGTCAAATTCTTTGTCCTTAAGGAAATCTGCCATTGTACTCTTCATCTCTTCCAGGTTTTCCGCATTTGATTTTTCACCTGCCAGGAAGTAAACGCCAGGCTTACCTGTCATGAAATGAACTGCAAGTTCGGTTTTTCCGACTCTTCTTCTGCCGTAGACCACAATGAATTCAGGTTTCCTGGTTTTAAATCGTTCTTCAAGGATACTGAGTTCCTCTTTCCTGTTTATAAATTGTGGAATCATGATAATATTATCTTGTTGCAACTACTAATATAGTTTGTGGCAGGTAAGTGGAGGATAAGGAACCGGAATGAAATATAAAGTGAAAAATCAAACATTTTTGTCGGCAAACAGGAAAATATCCCGGTAGAAATACTTACTACTTGATTTATCAATTTTTTCTGAAAACCACGAATATTTTGTGTTTAAGTACTAACCTGCCAGCTACGTTCTCCTGCACGAAGCTGTAGAGCTGCAAAGGGCGGTGCAGAAATTAAGCACAAACCACAAAGAAGAGGGAAACTCAGTGACCTCTGCGGTTAAAAGCTCAAAAAGTATATACGGTTGACTGCCACCATGCCGCCCTGTCGGGCTGCGGTGGCAGGTTTGGCATTCATATCACTTTTATTTTTATATTTCAACAGCCATGACGGCACTCCACCGACACAACATCCAGCGCACCACTCGCTGCCCCGCTTGCACTTGTCCGGCGGCCCGGCCCTGATGCTAATGAATCTTTGAAAAGATAATTGAGGTAAGATTTAATACTATTTGCGTGTATGATATAACCATGCAGACACAGTTAAAGCGTTATTCCATTATTTTACGAGGTAGGGTTCAACATATTGGATATCGTGGTATAATAGAAGGTACTGCCAGAAAACTGGATTTGAAAGGTTATATTTTCAACGATATTGATGATAGTGTTAAAATCGTGGTTGAAGGTCTACAAAAATCAGTTGATAATTTTCTCAATGCGATCAATGATTTTGCCAGAGCTGATATCGAAAGCATTGAACAAAAAGAGATTCATGAAATCTTCCCTATCCCTCACTTATTTAGTAGAGTGGCTACCGACGAATATTATGAATTTGGTCAGAAATTCGATATTGGATTGGATTACCTGGATGGAATAAAAACCGATACTGGAGATATAAAATCTACTCTTGGGGATATGAAATCTACTCTTGGGGATATGAAAGGCTCTTTAAGCAGCATTGATAGCACACTTGGAGCTTTTGTAGGAGAACAAAGAGAGCATAACCAGTGGATGAAATCACACATTCAGCGTATGGATGAACACAATCAGTCGATGAAAGAACACAACCAGCGTATGGATGAACACAATCACCGCCTTGATAAAATCCTTACGAAACTGGCTGAGAAATAGCAGAGTTTCCATTTATTGAATGTTAAATCCCATGTGACTCAATGCGCTGCCCTGCTTGTACTTGTCCGGCGGCCCGGCCCTGATGCTACTGTATGCATGTGGATA
>JAKRWB010000228.1 GCA_022353185.1 ANME-2 cluster archaeon
TTCCACTGGCACCCAGGGCTCTTGCGGTAAGTCCTACATGGGTGGTGACCCTCTGGTCACGTTCGGGGCGGTGGCCGAGGCGCAGTACAACAATGTTCATATCCATAGATACAGGCATGATTAAATATAAATCTGGTCACCGACGTCGGGTGCAATTGCTTTGACTTCCAGGTTATCATTTATCCATGCTGCGAACTCGGATGTCCTGTCACCGTGTACGCAAATTACCAGCTGGCATCCTCCATCCACCTGGTTTCGTACCATTTCTTTTAACCCGGAATCGCCGCTGTGTGCCGAAAAATCATACAGTTCCAGTTCGGCAATAAGGGGGATAATCCTTCCTTTATCTTCATAATGCCTCCGCTCAAGTGCCATGCGTCCATTGGTCCCTTCGACCTGGTATCCTGTCAGCAGGACTTTTGACATGGGGTCGTTATATAAGTGCTTCAGATAATACAGCGCCGGGCCGCCGTTCAACATACCGGCTGTGGTCACGACAGCTCCGGGTTCGTCCAGTACATTTCTCCTCACCCTGCTATCCACAGGATTAGCGAACTTGAAGGCCTTATCAAGCCGTACAGGGTCTTTCAGGTAATCAGGATGCTTTTTGAATATTTTATACACATCCTTACCCATACCGTCCACCCATGACCTTATACCGTGTTTCTCCAGTATCATGAGCACTTCCTGGGTTCGCCCGATAGCAAAAGCGGGTATTATTGCCCATCCACCATTGTCAACGGTTGCTTTGATGGAATCTACAAAATCTGCCTCCAGTTTTGGTCTGGGGTTGTGTTCGGTACCATAATAGGTACTCTCGACAATTGCAATGTCGGCGGCAGGCAATTTCTCTGCCGGTGCGAGCAGGTTAGTGTCACGGTCGTCCACGTCACCTGTATATAGCAGACTCCCGCTTTTATTTTCAAGATATATTGATGACGAGCCAGGGATATGTCCTGCATCATATAGGGTCCCTTCATATCCTGAGGCATCAAAGGACATGCCATAGTCCACGGTATTGGTATGGGTCTCAAAGTCCCTGACATCCTCTATTATGAATGGCAGCACCTGTCCCTTTATCCGTGCTATCTTCATAGTGTCCTTTGCCAGTAGTACGGCCAGGTCCCTGGTTACCGGGGTCATGAATATGTCCGGTTTCATATCCATCAGGTTGGGAACGACACCGCAGTGGTCCAGGTGACCGTGGGACACGATGACCGAGTCGGGCTGCACGCCGCCTACAGGATACTGGGGCGGTTCTGCAGGTTTCATGCCGTAGTCAAGCAGGATATTGTCGTCCACCACTACAGCCGAGCGGCCGACTTCTCCGGCGCCTCCAAGAAATCGTAGGTTAATGTGTATCGCCTCTAAAATTTTTCAAGGTTAAATAGGTGGGTGAATACTTAACGGTTGTCGATGGCTGTAGAATCGGTATTATTCTAATCCTGAGTTTCCGGCCTTTTAAGCGCATGACCTCATACATCTAAATAATATTTTTGCGTCTTTTGTATCGTATTTCACACAATTCTCCGTGATTCCTCACATCCAATCTAACCAATACTATCAAATAGATATGCGCTTATATTCTAAGTGTATAAAATCCACAATCCGCATCAAAAAGATTAACGGGAAAGAGTACTGGTATGAAGACACCCCCTACTACGACAAAGAAAAAA
>JAKRWB010000229.1 GCA_022353185.1 ANME-2 cluster archaeon
TCTGGGGCGGATGGGGTATAAGGTGCTGGACGGGTACTGGAGCGATGCGGGGACGTTTGAGAGTTTGTTGAGGGCGGGGGTTATGGTTGAGAAAGAGAAAAATTGAATAATCCGTATGATATCGGAACTTGATTTTTGAAATTAATAATGAAAATATTCAGATCATGACTTTTGCTTTTATTTGAGCTAAATCTTGTTCGATCATTGAAATCCTCACGTCAACATGAGATTTGAAATCATCCCTGCTGGAGCGAATTTCGGATACTATTTCTATTCTACTCCGATCTATTTTATCCATGGTTTCAGTCTGCTTTTCAATCATGACATCCTGCTTATTTTCAAGTCTATCAAAACCATTCTTTGTAACATGGATAAGTTCTTTTAGCAAATCAGCCGCAGTGTCCAATCGTTCATCGGTTTCACCTTCGCCCACAAGTTTGTAGAAACTTTCATAATCCCCAGTAGGGGTAGAATAGTCTTTTACTATGTTAGTAACATAAATGAGGGTATTTTGAATATTTACTCCTTGAATAAGCCTCTCTAAATCAGCTTCTTCCCCTTCTGCTACGATTTTCACCCTTCCATCCACAAGGTTCTGCACATTTCCTTTCATGCCCAACGCATTAGCTATGGCCACGGCTTTTGATCTAAATCCAACTTGTTGTACTTTACCTGCGATATGGAGAGTTACTCTTTTCATCAACATCATATTTATTTCAAATAACTATAAAGGTTTCGGGCTGGAATGCATCAATCCAAAACATCCCTTATTCTCAACCAATAATGGTGTGTCAGGTCAAAGGCTGCCGCTTGAAATATTTTAAATTACATAAATTATATATTTCGACAGCCATGGAGGCACTCCACCGACACAACAACTGAATATAACTTCCCGCCTCATGCCCGGCAAATATACTCACCCGACACTATGTTCATCCATCCTCTGCTCTTCATACCCAGGCAACCATTGTCCCACACAGCTGGCTGCTATCCTGCTCATGGCGCAGCTGGGGAGCAGGAAAAAGGATGGCGCAGGGATTGGTGATTCATTAGCAGCGAACCCAGGCAACCATTACCCACCACGGCTGGCTGCACCCGGCCACCCTTCGCCCTCCCCATCAACTTCCCGGCTCATGGCCAGCACATATTCTCAACCGGTGCAATATTACCCCGACACCCGCAAAAATGCCACCCGCCCAAGGTTTAGATAAACATCTTACAATGAAAAGTCAAATATTAAAGGAAGACCAGAAATTGAATTACAACAACCCCATATCTCCACCAGGGAAGGGTCGGGGTGAGC
>JAKRWB010000230.1 GCA_022353185.1 ANME-2 cluster archaeon
GAAGAAGATAAGAATAAACAAATATGGAAATGTTATAACTATTTCTTAGAAAATATAGTTAAGAATGAAATTAAACCTAATAATTTACTTAGCAGAGTTTTATTTGTAGGAATTGATTTACAAAACCAAGAAGATGAACAACAAATTTTTGATACAATAAATTCTTTAGGTGTTTCTTTAACTACAGCAGAATTATTGAAAAATTATCTATTCAAAGACGATATTAATTCATATAACATCAACTGGCGAGATATTTTTGAAAAAGATGAAGAATTAAAGAATTATTGGGAACAGGATATAACATCTGGAAGAATTATTAGAAATAATATTGATTTATTCTTACAATCATATCTTTTTATAAAAATACAAGAAAAAGATCTTAAAGTTAGTTCAGAAGATAAAGAAAGATTCTTTAAGATAGATTCAGTATTTAATTCATATAAAGAATTTATCAAAAATTATAAATTACATGAAAATGACATCATAAAAGAGTTGAAAGAATATGCTTCTATTTACAAGAAGAACATTATTCCTCAAATTACAGAACAAGACCTAAATAAAAATAATTTTATACAAAGATTAAATCTCATAATATTTGGATTAGATACTGCAACAATAATTCCTTATGTTCTTTATATTTCAAAAAATGTTCAAATTGAATCTGACAGGTTCGAAATTTTTCAATATATAGAAACTTATTTGATGAGAAGAATTATTTGTCGTGCAACAACAAAAAATTATAATCAATTATTTAGAAGTGCATTAATAAATAACGAGATTGACACTTTATCTAAACTTAAGGAATTCATAGAAAATAAATCTGAAAAAATCAATTATATGCCTACGGATGAGGATGTCAAAAAAGGATTCAATGAGTCTTGGTTATCTAATAAACAAACAAGAGCAATTTTGTATTTTATAGAACGAACTATTAGAAACGATTTAAATTCAACAGAATTAAAATTTATTAGTGAATATAGTTTAGAACATATAATGCCTAAGAAATGGATAAATAATTGGGACAAAGATAATAAACTTTCAGAACCAGAGAAAAAAGAAAGGGATAGAATAATCTTAACTTTGGGAAATCTTACTATAATAACAAAACAATTAAATTCATCAATAAGAGATTCTGATTGGACAACAAAAAAAATTGGTAGTGGGAAAAATAAAGGTTTAAATGAATATGCACTGGGAATAGAAATCTTTTCTAAGTACTTGCAAAAAGAAAATTGGGATGAAATTTGCATAAAAGAACGAGCAGAAGAATTATACAATTATTCTGTTAATCATGTGTGGAATTTAA
>JAKRWB010000231.1 GCA_022353185.1 ANME-2 cluster archaeon
ATCCTCTACATTATAATCGCAGTGTATTTCCACCTCTTTGAATGTAAGACTGTGGTCCTTTGCCTGCATCAGAATCTCCGAACCCGCCGACATATCACTACCTTTAAGTCTTATCTTCTCAATCGCCTTCTTCCCGTAGGCCCGAAACCCGCTCTGCGAGTCAGAAACATCGATCCCGCCCGCAACATTCGTGGCCACATCCAGCACCTTCATCCCCACCTTCCTGTAAGCAGGGACATTCTGCCCCCTCCCGCCTATGAACCTTGAGCCTATCACCAGGTCTGCGCCGCCATCAAGAGGCTCCAGCAGCATGGGTATCCCGGCCGGGTCGTGCTGCCCGTCCGAATCAATGATCACCATCCGGTCCGCATCCAGTTCCCGGGCCGTCTCAAAGCAGCTTCGAAGGGCAGCGCCGTACCCCCCGTTCTTAGGATGCCGCACCACATGGGCGCCCAGGGCCTCTGCGATCTCGGCGGTGGCATCGGTGCTGCCGTCATCTACCACCACCACCCTGTCCACGTGCTTCTTGCAGCCCAGCACCATCCTGGCGATGGCCCGCTCCTCATTGTATGCAGGCATGGCTGCGATGGTCAGGGTCAGGTGCATACCTCCCTGGTTTTGGTTGGGTGTTTAAAGGTGATGGGGTGCAGCTGAAATATATTAATAATGCCATTCAATTCAGTAATCTGTGTAAATCCGTGTGAATCCGTGTCTGAAAGATATAAATAATGCTCCAAGTCAGTAATTGTAACGGTCATCTATTCACCAGCTAACATTTCTACTAAATTTATCAAATAATATTACTAAAATAGTTTTAATATAGATGAAGTATGTGGTAATCTCATTAATTATTCCATGTTTGCCGTAACCCTGCCGATATCTCACTGGACATGGAACTACCTTATCGATCAACAGATCATTAACTACCATGATTAACAAGCAGGTCGTTGCAATAACCATAATACGTATACATCGTGTCGATTTCAATGTTCATAAGGACTCTTTTTTCATGACGACGTCTGCATTTATACGCAACTCGCCGCTTCTGCCGAAAGTGCTTTGAATTCGAATGGAACATCATCTTTAGAATAATAAAGTACCTCCAATCCAATGACCTTGTTATCCTTATCTTTCTTTAAAATAATACCTCCCCCCACTTCTTCGCAAACCACCTCTTTTTTAGGATCATCAAACCAGATATCCAGGGTCTCCATCTCTTTATTGTGGATCACCGTTAGCCTTTTTTCCATATTTCCTCACCTTCTTTTAATCGATCGGTTATATATGTTGTAATAATAAATCCGTCTCCATTTAAATGCTTGCAAGCAACACAAAGAAAATAGTTGCCTGTACTTTTGTAATAAAGGTAAACTCTTTCATCCTTGTTACTTTTCCTGATAAATTCTGGATATTTTAGGGTTTCAATTATTTCCTTTTCTTTACCTTCCATATTTGGATGCTTTACCGTTCTCACAAAATCCCAGTATTCTTTTGTAGTTCTGATCTCTTTATTTAAGGGAGTTTGTACCTTGAAATAAATGTAACCCTTCAATTATCACACCACCATAAAATGCCCATCAATTTGGATCATCGCTTTTTCCGGAATCCATCTTATTCGCATAAACCACAATTTTAAGATGGTGAAATCATAATCATGCATGTTCAACTTCATATGACACCTAACTTATTATTTTCATGAATATCTACCTCCCGCCATTCCCATTCATCGCCTCGCCCCATCGCCTCGCATCTTGTCTTTGCTTTCTTGCATATCAAACAGCACTGCAAACAACAAGAACTGCACACCTGATATCATTATCAGTACATCCGGCAGGGATCGTTTTGAGACACGGGCCAGTGCATGAACATTTTTACCATACCTATATACGCAGCGACACGGTCCCATTTTCCAGTTATTTTCAAGACGCTGATTTAAGGTTGCATCTGCGTTAATCAGCGTTAATCTGCGTCTAATATAATTGTTGATATCACTGGATTTTGGAACTGTGCCGTTTAGCTCCATTATAGGAGACTGCGCAGGAGTGCTTTTAATTCCGTTATCTCGATAGGTTATTCCATTGATATGCTGTAGCTCCTTGTTATTTTCAAGCGCATCAAATAGTTCCACAATAGTTATTTCCCCCTCTCCCCTCACTATTATATCTATCTCCGGGACTTTGGTCAGGGTATCTTCAGGCAAAATAGTGGCATGGGGGCCGCCCAGAATTATAGTAGGCTCCGGGTTATCTCC
>JAKRWB010000232.1 GCA_022353185.1 ANME-2 cluster archaeon
AAAAATAGTTGCAACTTGGATAATGGGTAAAAACATATAATCTAATATTGCAATAAAAGTGCCATTTCAGAAATCCCTAGAGTACCAATCGAAGAAGAAGTTTATTGTGATTTCTTTATACCAATTGGACAAAAAGTCTGGATTGAGTTTTGGGGTTTAGACAAAGAAAAAATAAGGCCATATGACCTCTACTATGCTTCCCTTCCTGATTTTTAATTAACATTTCCTTCCTCCTCACTATTATACAGTTCCTCAATCAAATCTATATATTCCACAACAAGTGATTTACTCATTTGTGTTGCGAATGCGGTGTCTTCCATCGACAATCCCTTCTTAAGGCAGAAGCGCACACGATCACAATCACAAAGATATCTATCAGCGGCCTCTGGACTATGATCAGTTTGCAATGCAATATCTGGTAAAGCTTTTCTATCCAGGATAGATTTTTTGCAGATGATTTTCTTATGCGATATGCTTCTTCCCAAGTCATGAACAGTTCCTCTGCGTGGGAGCACAGTGTTATTTTCACATTCATATTCTGTGATGTTATCATGAATGGTTGAAATAGAACGAAAATGAATGAGCGATAGGTCTGAATAAGCTAACGTTCCACCTTGGTTGTCTGCTTCACGTAGCATCCGAGCATCACTACTCTTTCGGATTTCCATTAGTGGAATGCCATTGACTCTTTTTTGAATGTCATCATAAGTGACTACTGATAGAACAACAGGACGCAATCGTAGATTCTTCATACTTTTGCCACTGCGAACCAGAGCATCTGGCCCATTTTGAGATTTGTTATCGGTGGATAGTATTGCTCTACCATTGATTTTAGTTCTTTGACAAATAACTCAATAACCTTTGGGCCGCCCAACTTTGGAAATTCATAAGTAAGGCGAAAGCTACTGATTTTTTTAATGGAAATACCATTGACCGGTATAAATTTTCAATAAAAAAATGGTACACACTATAATAAAGATTGTAGTTAAACAAAAATATTAGCCCGAATTGATACTACCTTCAACTTAGTTCCATTATTCTATTGCCAGGACCATCATCTTATTGTTTGATTCTTCTCTTAACGTGGACTGCGATATGACGAGAAGCTCACTGGTATGAACATAATATTGGGGAAATGAAAAACAGTATGTGACGATTTGCTCTATATTGATATTTATGATATGATTGGTTTGCAAACTCTCACCATGCAAGACCTCACTTTAGACAGTTGAAAGCCCAACAACCCGAAATATGTTTAGTAAAATTATGCGGGGGAAGGGATTCGAACCCTTGAACTCCTGCGAGAATAGATCTTGAGTCTATCACCTTTGGCCTGGCTTGGTTA
>JAKRWB010000013.1 GCA_022353185.1 ANME-2 cluster archaeon
AGAGCAACCAGACCACCTGGCGGCTGGCAAAAATGAACCTCGCCATCAGAAGCATAGATAGTTCACAGGTCAAATGGAACAATGAAGGCTCTTTCCTGAACGATACCCACAAAGATTTGAAAGCTGATTATGTCATAGCCAATCCTCCGTTCAATGACAGTGACTGGAGTGGCGATCTGCTGCGCAAGGACGGAAGATGGAAATATGGTGTTCCGCCTGCCGGAAATGCCAACTATGCCTGGATACAGCATTTCATTTATCATTTAAATCCGGGCGGTCTGGCTGGTTTTGTTCTGGCCAAAGGATCTCTTACCTCCAAAACGTCAGGTGAGGGTGAAATCAGGAAAGGACTTGTGGAGGACCGACTGGTGGATTGCATTGTGAACCTGCCGGCAAAACTGTTCCTGAATACCCAGATACCCGCTTGCCTGTGGTTCTTGAGCAGGAATAAGGCCAATGGGAAGTATCGGGACAGAATCGATAAGATCCTGTTCATCGACGCGCGGAACCTGGGTCATTTGATAAACCGCAGAACCCTTGAATTCTCACCTGAAGATATACAGATGATTGCGGACACTTACCACAACTGGCGCAATCCAGACGGGGATTATGAAGATGTGAAGGGATTTTGTAATTCCACCTCGATTGAGCGGGTGCGCGAGCTGGATTATGTGGTGACACCGGGGCGGTATGTGGGGTTGCCTGATGAGGAAGATGATTTTGATTTTAATGAGCGGTTTACCGGGCTGAAAGCGGAATTTGAGGAGCAGTTGAAAGAGGAAGAGAAACTCAATGCGATGATTCAGGAAAACCTTCAAAAGGTGAAACTGATATGAGCGGGAGTGAATTGGTTAAAAACGAAGAATTTAAACTTCAAATTTATGATGCTGAATTCAATAATTTTGGAGGTCACAGATTGTGATGTCCAATTATAATCTAAACTTGAAGTCGCAATTTGCGACCTTAGAAAAATGGGGTTATTTAAGGTCACAAAATGTGACCATAGAAGGCAGAAGCGGACAGCACCTAAAATATTTGCTGTATGCCTTTAAACCAAAACAATGAATAGAAAAAACCAACGCCATTGGATTTGTTTCTAAAGCGGGACGTCGCGTGGGCACTTATGGTATCGCAAAATGCGATACCTTCAAAGCAGCATCTGTGCAACAAGTTGTTTCGCAATTAATCCAAATTATATGGGAGCACAATTTTGTCATTATTCCAAAGTGTGGAAACATGAAGGAAGTGATAATGGTATGAGTGAAAACAATTTGATAGCAATTGATGGAATCCAAAACCGGATTTACACTATTCGCGGCGTTCAGGTGATGCTAGATAGCGACTTAGCACAGTTTTACGAAACTGAGACAAAGCTATTAAATAGAGCTGTAAAACGAAACAGTGAAAGATTCCCTGAAGAGTTTATGTTCCAGCTAACCGAATATGAATATGAGAGCATAAGGTCGCAATTATTAACCTTAAAGGACAATGAAAACTTGAGGTTCCAAAATGGCACTTCAAGTGGCCATGGCGGCAGGCGATATTTTCCATATGCATTTACCGAACAAGGCATTGCGATGTTGTCAGGGATTTTGAGAAGCGAAACCGCGATAAAAATGAGCATCCAGATAATTAAAGCCTTTGTAGCGATGCGACGCTTAATTGCTTCTAATGCACAGATTTTTCAAAGACTTGATACACTTGAAATAAAGCAACTTGAAACCGATCAAAAAATTGACTATATGCTGAATGCCATGGAAAGCAAAGAAATTCAGCCCAAACAAGGTATTTTCTTCGATGGCCAGATCTTTGATGCCTATAAATTCGTTGCAGACCTTATGCGAACAGCCCAAAAATCAATCATCCTTATTGACAATTATATCGATGATACTGTTTTAACCCATCTCACAAAAAGAAATAATGATGTAAAAGTTACAATTTTCACAAAAACAATATCAAAACAACTGGCATTGGATATAAAGAAATTCAATAAACAGTATCCGGCCATCGAGATAAAAGAGTTCAAGAACTCTCATGACCGTTTTATAATCATCGACGACAAGACAGTGTATCATTTCGGTGCATCGCTAAAAGACCTCGGGAAGAAATGGTTTGCCTTCTCGAAGATGGATATCGGGGCGGTTGAGATGCTTGCAAGGCTGGAGGGGATGAAGATATGAGTGAAAAAGAAGTGTTCCATTTCACAGTCGGGCAGTTAGTTGAATTGTTAAAGACCCTGCCACAGGAGCTACCTGTATTGACCAGCGGGTATGAAGGTGGTTTTGAGAATTTTTATCCGCTGAGTATTATCAGGGTGAGGCATGAGCCTGAAAATCCGTACTATGATGGCGAATTTCAGGTTGCGGAGGATGGGGATGAGGAAACGTTTGACGCAGTAGTAATCAGAAGGGTGGTTCGGGATGAGTGAGTGGAAAGAATATCAATTATCTAATGGAAAAACATGCAATAATTGAGGTTAATAGCAATGGAAAAGAAGATTTTTCCCGAGAAATCCGAGTTTTTGTTTTATACCAGGGAATAAATAAAGACACAGGTACAGGACTATGCATCCGAATAAACCATTATTTAACGATATAAGAGCCATAATTCAACAGGCAAGGCAAAAAGCATATGCTGCCGTGAACTTTGCTATGGTAGAGGCGTACTGGCATATAGGCAAAAGGATAGTACAGGAGGAACAACAAGGAGAAGCCCGCGCAGAATATGGCAAAAAGATTATCCAGGAACTTTCAAAACAACTCTTGGCTGAATTTGGGCGGGGATTCACGGAAGCAAACATCTGGAATTTCAGGAAGTTTTACCTAATTTTTCAAACCGATGAAAAACTCTACGCACTGCGTAGAGAATTGACATGGACTCACTATCGTCTAATCATGCGACTGGAAAATCCATCTGCCCGTGATTATTATATGCACGAGGCAGCGGAGCAAAGTTGGAGTACCCGCACCCTTGAGCGCCAGATAAACTCGCTTTATTACGAACGTCTTCTTACAAGCAGGAACAAAGCGCCGGTCATCGAGGAGATGAAGGAAAAGACAGCACACCTTGCCCAAACCCCACAGGATTTCATTAAAGATCCTTATGTTCTTGAGTTCCTTGGTATGCCTGACTCGTCGCAGTTCAGGGAGTCTGACCTGGAACAGGCTATTATTGACAACCTGAAAGATTTTATCCTTGAACTTGGAAAAGGATTTGCATTCGTTGCCAGGCAAAAGAGAATAACTACCGAAACATCGGATTTCTACATTGACCTGGTTTTTTATAATTACCTTCTCAAATGCTTCGTAATCATAGATCTTAAGACTGGAAAGCTCACCCATCAGGATATCGGGCAAATGGACATGTATGTGCGTCTATTTGAAGATAGAATGAGAACTGAAGGTGATAATCCCACAATAGGGCTTCTTCTGTGCACGGAAAAGGATGAAATCATTGCTCACTATAGCGTGTTGAAGGAAAGCAAACAGCTCTTTGCCTCAAAATACCGCCTGATATTACCAACAGAAGAAGAACTGAAGGTTGAATTAGAACGGGAGAAGCGCATGATTTTAGAAGAAAAAGGGGTATATGAAATAAGGACGGCGGGAAATGAGTGGCAGAGGGATTGTAATGAGTGAAAATGAAGTGTTCCATTCCACAGTCGGGCAGTTAGTTGAATTGTTAAAGACCCTGCCACAGGAGATGCCTGTATTGACCAGCGGGTATGAGGGTGGTTTTGAGAATTTTTATGAACCATGTATTGTCAGGTTGAAGCATGAGCCTGAAAATCCGTACTATGAAGGTGAATTTCAGGTTGCGAAGGATGGGGATGAGGGGGCGTTTGATGCGGTTGTGATTGGGAGGGTGGTTCGGGATGTGTGAGTGGAAGGAGTGTAAGCTTGGAGATGTAGTGTCAAAATTAGGTGATGGTCTACATGGCACTCCGAAATATGATGATGACGGAGATTATTATTTCATAAATGGTAACAATCTCTACCAAGGTAAAATTCTCATAAAGGAAAATACTAAGCGTTGTTCTCGTGAAGAATATGAAAAATATAAAAAGGAACTTAATGAACGTACAATTTTAATTTCGATTAATGGTACGTTGGGTAATATTGCACTTTATAACGGTGAAAAATGTTTTCTTGGTAAAAGTGCCTGTTATTTTAATGTTCAAGAAGATGTAGACAAATCATTTATTCAGTATGTAGTTACAGATAAAACATTTCAGGATTATATCAACATTTACGCACATGGAACAACTATTAAAAATGTATCCCTTAAAACAATGAGGGAATATCCATTTCTTCTTCCCCCTCTCCCCGAACAGCGCGCCATCGCCTCGGTTCTTTCCAGCCTCGACGACAAGATAGACCTGCTCCACCGCCAGAACCAGACCCTCGAAGCCATGGCGGAAACGCTGTTCAGGCAGTGGTTTGTGGAGGAGGCGGATGAGGGGTGGGAGGACGGTAGTCTTCTTGAACTTATTCAGTTGGTCGGCGGCGGCACCCCAAAAACGGCAATCGCTGAATATTGGGATGGCGATATTTATTGGTTAGCTGGTGGTGATATCGCAACTAACCACAAATCATTTGTGAATTATGCAGAAAAAAGAATTACAGAGGCGGGGTTAAATAATAGCTCAGCTAAGGTATTGCCAAAATATGCAACTGTAATTTCTGCAAGAGGTACAGTTGGAAAATATTGTCTACTTGCTGAACCGATGGCTTTTAGTCAGTCAAATTACGGCGTACTTCCGAATATTATAAATTGTTTTTTCTTTACATACGTGCTAATAAACCATGTTGTTGAAGAATTGCAGTCTTCAGCATATGGAAGCGTTTTTGATACGATAACGACTACTACTTTTA
>JAKRWB010000233.1 GCA_022353185.1 ANME-2 cluster archaeon
CTCGGGTGATGAAATTAACGTTCCCGAGGGGCGGTGGTAGATGGTGACCTTGAGACTGTCACCGGGATTGAAGTGGTTACTGTTAGTCCCAGCAATATTGAAATCTCCCGTGTCACCCGGGTCCCAGATGTTATCATGTGTTTGATTAGTTGGTGTACCCCATAACACACCACCAACAGCGTGGAGGAAACCTGCAGGTGTTCCAGTGACAGGCAAGTCTATGAGATTTTTTTCCAGCGTTTCTCCATTCACACTGATTAATATGCTAATCTCAGACACATCAAAAGAAGCCCCTCCTCTGTGCACCAGTACCACTTCCTGATCAACCACATCAACGCTCATAATCTCAATATCAGCAATCACAGGTTTATTCAGGCCATAATTCCCCACCACAGCATATGTAGCAGCAGAAAAGATTATCACTAAAGCCGTTATCAGGATAGTCCCTATGACCGGGGATATCCCGCTATCATTATCTATACTTAAGTCGCCCATTCCTATTCCCACCTTGAAAACAGGATATCAGTGCTCAATTCTGTAAATTACCATCATTCCACCAGTTATCACCAGAAGGATGAGGATTGAAGCGATTACTTTCCTCCAATTCTCTCCATCCCAGCTGGTACCATCAACATTAGCTGTTGAGGTTCCAAAACTGATGGCACGGTCAACGTCCAGATGCACTACCTGTTCCAGTAATTCATCTTCATTAAAAATCCTGACCGTATAATTAATTTTTGGTTTTAATCCAGTAAAAAAATAGGAATTCTCACCACTGCTGGTGGCTATTGTCTGCGGCCCCTGTAATACCTCAATACCAGCATCGGTATTGGAACTCACCCAAAGATTGGCATAATCCTTTACCAGTATTGCCTCGCCGTCACTATATTTCAGGTGCCCGGCCACATCCAGCACTGAAAGTATAGTAAGTGCCACATCCTCCTGTCCATGGGCATCCTCTATAACGCCGGGAACAATGTTAGGAGAAACAATAAACAGCGGCACGGTTAGTGCCTCAGCAGACCAGTAATCCTTTGACGCATGCCCGCCCCTGGCCGCATCAAATGTCCTGAATGCCATGCCGTGGTCGCCAGTAATGAAAAGGGCAGTGTTACTTTCACTTGCAGCCGTATACAGCGGTTCAAGCCTGCGGTCCACACCTTCAATGACATCCACATACCCATCCACTCCACAGTAATGCCCGGCACTGTCCACCACACCCACATTAATGGTAAAGATATACTTCGTATCAGGGTACTGGCTGGACATCAGTGAAACCATGTCAGCGGCTGCATCCAGTCCCCAATCCGAATAAGCAATATAACTGTCAATGCCGGCAGTCCCTTCCAGATAAGCTGGAAGTTGTTTTTCCCAGTATTCAAGTTCGTCTATTATACCGGCTGGAACCGCATCACCATTAACCTGTACCTTAAGGATAGGTTCAGTAATAGAATTGTCCTCGCTAAAGAGAATAATATCCTGTTCAGCCTGCATAGCGGCAGCATCACCTTTGTGCATGAGTGCAATGGTGATGAAACCTTCATCTTCAAGCACGTCATAAATAGTAGCGCCAGCGTATGCCACAATTTCAGGTTCAGCCCCTGAAAAACCGGTAACTATCACCGAATGAGCAGGTCCGGTCCTGGGGTCTGGCACGCTAATGTA
This sequence comes from ANME-2 cluster archaeon, assembly GCA_022353185.1. Taxonomy (GTDB): domain Archaea; phylum Halobacteriota; class Methanosarcinia; order Methanosarcinales; family Methanocomedenaceae; genus Methanocomedens_B. The sequence goes on from JAKRWB010000233.1 coordinate 1,666, forward strand.
AGGAAGCAGAACACCTTTTGCAGCGAGGCTATCCATAAATGGAACTTCGGGAGGGATGATAAGACTGCCATCCAGCGCCGCAGGGACCAGGCCCTGACTCACATATCCTGACCCCATACCATCCACTATCAGGAGTACCATATTTTGAGGAGGATTGGTCTCACTCACCTCGATACAGGTTTGTGCTGCAATTATGGGCAATGAAAGTGAGATACATATAAAAAGCAAAAGTAAAACCGACAGTCTCAGATACGTTCTCATCCTTGCTGCCATATTCACAACCATTTAAAATTCAAGTCTGTCCAGCAGGTCCTGCATTTTCACTATCTTATCATTTTCGCCCAGGATATAGGCTATTACTAAAAAGCGGTCATTTGGGTATGCTATTAATTCACCCATCAAGGTATTGTCAACCATGTAAACACCTTTCATTGCAGGTGCCCTGTTGTACTGGGTCTCTGACAATTCCCACGTAATACCGGTTTCAGTATATGAAAAATTCTCCGGGGTCACTGCATATCCTGCTATTTCCGGCGACCTTTTATCAATCACATTGATGACAATCTTGTGATTACCAGGCTTATTGAATATCATGGTCAATGTTCCTTCGCCGCTATAGTTGCTCTGGAAATCCCAATCTCCTGGCAATTCATCAGGTACAATTAGTTCCATGTCAGATGCACTGATGATGGGGAGCAATGTAGCCTGCAAGGGAGTGGGCTCAGGTGTTGGCTTGGCTATAAAGGGTGCGGGACCATCAGCATTTATCAGAAAATAACCTGAAATGACAATTAATACTACACCAAAAAGTAGCATATATGGTATCATTGTAATATGCTTCTTAAGTTTCTTTTGTTTCATCGATATCCCTGCAGGATTTTATTTAAGTTCCAGAATTGAGAATTACAACATTTAAGGTATTAATGGTTACCCTTTGGCAACCCCTATTGGTTTAACCCTGACCACCTTGCGGGCGACATGCAGGTCATGCATTACATTCACCACTTCACTGCTGGACTTATACACCCCGGGCGCCTCCTCTGCCAGCATGGACGGATGGGTGGCTATAACCGTAATACCCTGGTCTGCAAGCTGTTTCTCCAGAATTTCGCCCCTGAATTTCCGCTTGGCCTCAGCCCTGCCCATAACCCTCCCTGCTCCATGGCAGGCCGAGCCGAATGTCAGCTCCATTGCCCGCTCTGCTCCGTGCAGGATATAGGACGGCGTGCCCATGCTGCCAGGGATGAGTACTGGTTGCCCCACCGACCTGTATGCGGCAGGGACATCGTGATGTCCGGGTGGGAATGCACGGGTAGCACCTTTGCGGTGGACATAGACTGGTTTTTTAATGCCATCTATTTCATGTTCCTCCAGTTTTGCCACGTTATGTGCCACATCATAAACCAGGTCCATACCCAGGGATTCAGCATCCCTTCCAAAGAACTTCTCAAAAGTCTCCCTGACCCAGTGAGTGATGACCTGTCTGTTGGCCCAGGCATAATTTGCCCCTGCAGCCATGGCCTTGAAATAGTCCTGCCCCTCCCGGCTATTAGCGGGTGCACAAGCCAGCTGCTTGTCAGGCAACGTTATTCCATATTTCCTGGATGCCTGCTCCATGACACGCAGGTAGTCGGTACATATCTGGTGGCCTGCGCCCCTGGAACCACAATGTACCATGATGGTGATCGTTCCTTCCCTGATACCGTATGCTTTCGCGATCTCGGGTTCGTATATCTTATCCACTTCCTGTATCTCAAGGAAATGGTTGCCGCTGCCAAGTGTCCCGAACTGGGGCTTACCGCGCTTGTGCGCCTTCTCACTCACCTTTTCAGGGTCTGCCGCATCTATGAAACCGCCGTCCTCGCAATGTTCGATATCACTTTCGACGCCGTAGCCGCTCTCCACGGCCCACCGTGCGCCGTAGGTGAAGGCGTCGTCCAGTTCGCTACCCGATACCCTGAGCCTGCTCTTAGAACCTACACCTGAAGGGATGGCATTGAACAATTCGTTCATCAATTCCTTGATTCGCGGCCTGACCTCTCCCACTTCCAGGTCCGTCCTGATGATCCGTACACCGCAATTGATATCGAATCCCACACCGCCCGGTGATATCACACCATCCTGGGCATCAAAGGCAGCTACACCACCGATGGGAAAGCCGTAGCCGAAATGCGCATCTGGCATGGCCATTGAATATTTCTGGATGCCAGGAAGCGTGGCCACGTTGGCGGTCTGGCGCAACGTATCCACTTCCAGGTCGTCCATGAGTTTTTGTGATACAAAAATCCGACCAGGGACCCTCATACCTTCCTGGAAGTCCATTGGAACATCATAGATGTTCTCATCCACTTTACGTACGAAATCCTTTGCCTGCTGCTGTGTCATGATATTGTTCTCGCTTGTTTATGCTGGCTATTATCTGGTGAAAAGGTTATAATGGTTACCATTGGTCAGGTATCCACGATAACATGGGCACTGTATCCCTCAGCTTCTTTTTCCACTTTCAACTGGTGGTACGTGACGGCTTTAACTTCAGTCTCAAAATTATGGCGCTCGGTGTCTATGCTCTCTCCCGAAGCGCGCCCTTTCAACACATACCCGCTATTGGTCCCTTCAATGGAATCAACCTTGAATTGACCGAATACGATTTCTTCCACCTCGAACAGGTATAGCAGTTCTGACAGGTAGTCATACAGCAGGTTCTCAAGTCCTTCCGATTCCAGTTCTATGTCAACCTGCCTTTCAAGTTCCAGTGTAGCGTTTTGGATAATGACCCCAAACATGGCCTGAGCGGCCTGTTCAAAGGTCTCTTCCAGGGTGGTGCCGTGGGCTATGAATCTGGCATCAGCAGGATGGGGGAGGTATTCAAAATGTGGGGTGTTCATGGTGCAATATACGGTGCAAGGTTAAGTAAAAGTGACGATAAGCATTCTTAAATTTTCTGCAATATATCTATGTCATGAAGGAAGTCTTCCACTGAATACTGGTGGGGGATCTTACGTTTTTGTGCTTCATCCATCATTTTGGAAAGGCTAATCCCTGCCAGTTACGCGGCCTTCCATAATGTGATTTCGAAATTCTGGTATTTCTGTAAAGCTAGTTCAATAGGTAAATTTTCCTGGCTTTTATTAATTGTTTTTCCCATGATTATGACCAATAATTTACAAATGATTACAATTTCATTCCCTTCTCAACATACACCGTCTGCGTAGGGAAGGCTATCTCCACACCCATCTCTTCCAGCATCTGCATGATCTTCAGGTGGAACTCCTCCCTGACCGTGAGATACTCATCCCATACTGTAGTCTTGGTGAAACAATAGACAAAGATGTTCAGGGCATAGTCCCCAAAGTCAGTGAAATGCACCATATAGAAATTATGGTCAAAGCGATGGTCTTCCTTGATTATCTGCTTTATACCCTCCACCACTTCAGTCATCTGGGCAGCAGTGGTGGCATACGTCACACCCAGGTTGAACTTTATCCTGCGCTTTTTCATTGCAGTGTAATTTATTACGCCGTTTTTTATGAACTGGCTGTTGGGAACTGTGACCTGTGCCTGATCGAACCGGCGGATGCGGGTTGACCGGAAGCCCACTTCTTCAACCGTACCCTCAAAATCCCCTATCTCTATCCAGTCACCCATGTGGAAAGGTTTGTCAGAGAAGATAGTAAAGGAGCCGAACAGGTTACTTACGGTATCCTGGGCTGCCAGGGCAAAGGCCAGGCCGCCGATACCCAGTCCTGCCAACAAAGAGGCGATGTTATAGCCAAAGTTGTTCAGGATGAATAGTATGCCCAGGGTGATTACGAAGATGCGCAGGCTTTTCACGATGAGTGGGGCGAGCTGGTCATCCAGTTTGCTCTCGGTCTTTTCTGTAACCCTGTAGACGAAATGACCCACCAGATCAATGAGCTTGAACAGGTAATACAGCAGGATGAATGATAGTACCAGAATGTATGCATTCTTGACAATAACTCCGATATTTACTACTCCGATGGTTTCCGGGAGTTGTAGGGTGATTATGGCAATGTAAAAACCATGTAGCAATATCAAATAACCTATGGGAGCTTTTGAAGCGTGTACCAACAGGTCATCAAATTCGTTACTTGTCTTTTGTGTGAGGTGGATTAATTTCTTCTCAACAATATACAGGAACACGAATCTGACAATATAGGTCAGTAATACGATGATAAAGAATAGCCCGAGCTTTTCCAGTGAGAGGTCAAGCATTTCTATATTGAACAAATCGGGCATTGTTATCATAGGTATAATTGAGATAAGCGTGTTATCGATATTTAAAAGTTACCGCGTGGAGTTCACTTTTTGGCTGTACTAATTTACAGAATTAGCAACTTTTATATACTTACTCTCCAGTATGTTACTGTATGGTAAGGTTCTTCAACCGCACACATGATCTGTCAATCTTTGAAGATTTATACCGCGCCCCGTCCTCATCACTTGTAGTACTCTATGGACGCCGCCGTGTGGGAAAAACAGAACTTGCCCGGGAATTTATCAAAAACAAGAAAAGCATATATCTTTTTATTGAGACAAAACCCGAAAAGCTCCTCTTAAAAGACATGGAAGAATCTCTCGAAAAGATATTGGATTTCAGGCCCAGGCTGGATAACTGGGATGATTTTTTCAATTTTCTCTTCAAAACCAGTGACAAAATAATTGTAGTGTTTGATGAGTTCCAGAATTTCAAAAAAACAGACCCTGGCTTCTTCTCCAAGTTCCAGAAATACTGGGATGCATATCACAGGGAAGCACCCCATATGTTCATAGTTATAGGTTCATATGTTGGAATGATAAAGAAAATATTCCAGGGAGATAAGGAACCACTTTTCGGCCGTGCCACATTGTTTTATAACCTTAAGCCGTTCACTTTTTCAGATAGTTATACGTTCCTGCGCGGTTTTTTGGATGTGTATATAGAAGAGGCAATGAAATTTTACTTTATCTTTGGTGGTGTGCCTAAATATTTACTACTTGCAGGGGAATTCGGCACACCCGATGCTGGTGAGACTTTCAAGAAACTCTTTATCGACACCCGTATATTAATGGAAGAAGGTATGAACATCCTAAAACTTGAGTTCGGCACTGAACACAAGAGCTATTTTTCAATTCTTGAAGCCATCTCATTAGGCAGGTCAACGCCCAGGGACATATCAGATTACACGGGTATACAAGCTTCCACAGTCTCAAAATACCTGCATGAATTGCTATATGACTATGAGATTATAAAAAAGGAAGAACCGGTTATAAAAACAAAGTCAAGAAGTGGAAGATACTTTTTGGGTGATAATTTTTTTAATTTCTGGTTCAGGTTCATCTATAAAAATTATGGAACATTTGAAATCGATCCTGAGATGGGACTGGAGTTGGTCAATAAAGACATCAATGCCTACTTCGGCTTAGCTTTTGAGAGCGTGGCCAAAGAATTCCTGATTGCTGTAAATAAAACCGGGGAACTTCCGTTCAGGTTCCTGGAGCTGGGCAGGTGGTGGGATAAAGATGCTGAAATTGATCTGATTGGTTTCAATAAAACGACCCGGGAAATCCTGTTGTGCGAAGTTAAATGGAAACATCTTACCAGAAAAGAGGCAGACATGATCATAAAGGACCTGAAGGAAAAAGCAGACAGGGTGAAAGGCAAATGGAACAGGCATTATTGCCTGATTGCAAAAGAAATTGACGAAAAAGAACGACTTGATTACCTGGCGTTTGATATTGCAGATATGGAAAAGATGCAAGCTCACTGACCATTCACTGACCATTCATTGAACATCCATTAACCATCCACTGATCATATACAAATCATTTTTTACCTTAAAACCATTAATCACCTATCATGACAGGCGCAGTAACATTACTATCATCAGGTCTGGATTCCACGGTAGCATTCAAGCAGGCCCTGGACACATTCGACAGCGTGATCTGCCTAACATTCGACTATGGGCAGCGGGCAGCCTCAATAGAAATTGAGAACGCCGCTGCCATCTGCAAAAAGTTCGGCTGTGACCACCACATTATCCCTCTGCCCTGGTACAGAAACTTCGGCGGCGCCCTGACCGGTGCTGAGGAACTGCCCACCCCATCCATGACCGAACTGGACGATGCCGCAAAGTCAGATGAGACCGCCCGCAGCGTATGGGTTCCGGCACGCAACATGGTATTTTTATCCATTGCCGCCGCTTTTGCTGAAGAGCACGACCTGGAACATATCGTGGTGGGATTCGATGCCGAGGAAGCGGTCACATTTCCTGATAACACCCCTGAATTCATCGGACTGTTCAACAGGGTCATGGAATACGGCACCCTGAACCATCCCCGGATATTCGCACCTCTTGCAGACCTGGACAAAAAAGGCATTGTCAGGCTTGGGATTGAGATACAGGCGCCCCTGGAATATTCATGGTCATGCTACACGGAAGGGCCCGTACCCTGCGGCAAATGCGAATCGTGCATGCGCCGGAAACGTGCTTTTTCAAGTGTAGGTATTCCTGACCCATTACTGGAACGACTGGGAAAATCTTAATGCTGACACCAGTGGTTATAGAATCGAAATGAGCCTGGACGAAGAAATTACAGACATAGAGGACGAGATACGCAAGACCTCTTACAATAAGGCAACCTCGCATCACATAGGCAGACTGAAAGCAAAACTTGCCCGCCTGAAAGATGATATGATAAAACGTGCCTCATCAAAAGGCGGAGGTGAAGGTTATTCGGTTCGCAAATCAGGAGATGCGACCGTAGTACTGGTTGGATATCCGTCGGTGGGCAAATCTACCTTACTTAATCGGCTGACCGGTGCCCAGTCCAAGATAGGGGCGTACGAGTTCACCACCCTGGACGTGGTTCCAGGCACCATGTTCCACAACGATGCCACTATCCAGATACTGGACGTGCCCGGGCTTGTGCGCGGGGCCGCCTCAGGGCGTGGCCGTGGAAAAGAAGTCATATCAGTGGTCAGGAATGCTGACCTTATTGTGTTCATGACCGACGTGTTCCAGACCGGGCATCGGGACGTACTTGAAAAAGAACTCTATGACGCCGGTATCAGGGTGAATACCCGCAGGCCTGATGTGAAAGTTATGCGCAAGTTCAGGGGCGGTGTCAGCATCAACTCAACCGTGGACACAGAACTGGACCGGGATACCATCCTGTCCATACTCAAGGAATACAAGATGCACAATGCTGACGTGCTTATCCGGGCCAAAGTGAACATAGACGAGTTCATTGATGCGCTGATGGGCAACCGCAAGTACATCAATGCAGTTACCGTTATCAACAAGGCTGACCTGGTGGACGAAGAGTTCAAAACCGAGATCAGGGCCAATTTTCCAGACGCAATGCTAATTTCAGCAGACATGGATAAAAACCTGGATCCCCTGAAAGACCTTATTTTCGACTACTTGAAATTCATCCGCCTGTACATGAAACCCCAGGGAGAGCCTGCAGATATGGAAGAGCCCATGATAATCCAGGAAGGGGTCAATGTGGGTGATATCTGTGATAAACTGCATCGTGATTTTAGGAAAAGATTCAGGTATGCCCAGGTGTGGGGCCCCTCTGCCAAACATGCAGGTCAGCGCGCCGGCCTGGAACATATATTAATGGACGGCGATATATTGACTATTGTAACCCAGAAGTGACCCTGAAATGGAGCCGCGAATCACACCCCGGAAATTCAATATCATATTGACCGTTAGTATCTACCTGGCATTTATAGGCGCAATAATCTCCCTGTATATGAAATGGGTATTACTTGTATGGATATTCCTGATTCTCGGCCTGTTATTCTTTATGGCCCGCAATGCCGCGTTTATTATGGAAAAAGTGGTAGAAAAGCGATATAGCTATGACAATAACTCTGGTAATAATTTTCATGATGACTTTGGTGACAACACTGATGATAAAAACCAGTGACTCTAGTCATCTCAGGAACATTTCCATACGCTCCAGCGCGGTTTTCAGTTCTTCAAGGCTGGAAGCATAGGAACATCGCAAAAATCCGGCACCAGACTCACCGAATACATCCCCGGGAACTACGGCCACCTTCTGCTGGTTCAGCAGTTCTTCAGCAAACTGCGACGAGGTCATGCCTGTAGATTGCACAGACGGGAATGCGTAGAATGCTCCTCTTGGCTCGAAACAATCCAGGCCCAGCTCATTAAGTCCTGTAACAAATAGCCTCCTGCGTCGGTTATATTCCCTGACCATGGCCTGCATTTCTGAATCGCCTTTGTTCAGGGCCTCGATAGCCCCCATCTGGGAAGTTATGGGTGCACATAGCATAGTATACTGATGAATGAGCAGCATAGCACTGATAATATCGGGCGGCCCCATGGCATACCCCATGCGCATCCCGGTCATGGCATGGGACTTTGACAGGCCGTTTAATAGTATAGTACGTTCATCCATGCCGTTCAGTGATGAAAAACATGTATGCTTACCATTGTAGGTAAGCTTGTCATACACCTCATCAGATATGACCAGCAGGTCATGTTCCACTGCCACATCTGCCACTTCCTCTAAATCCTTTTTACCCATTACTGCCCCGGTCGGATTGTTGGGGTAGCTCAATATGATGGCTTTGGTCTTTGGTGTAACAGCATCTTCCAGATGTGCCCCTGCCAACCGGAACTCGTTCTCCCTGGTAGTGGAAACAGTAACCGGTGTACCCCCGGAAAAAACAATACCTGGTTTATATGACACATAACTGGGTTCGTGGACGATGACTTCATCTCCTGGATTTACCACGGCACGCAGGGCAAGGTCAGCGGCTTCACTGACGCCGGTGGTTACGAGTACCTGGGTGTCAGGGTCATAGTTTACGCCATAGTCCCTGTGGAATGAATCAGACACGGCTTCCCTGAGTTCAAGCAGACCGGCGTTGGAAGTATATGAAGTGAAACCTTTCTCAAGCGAATAAATACATGCTTCCCTGATGTGCCAGGGCGTGACAAAATCAGGTTCGCCCACACCCAGGGAGATGACATCATCCATACCGATGACCATATCAAAGAATTTCCTGATACCCGAAGGTGGCACAGCACTTACCCTGTCAGAAATAAATTTTCGTGTATGGTTCATCGGTCGCTCACATCATCTTATGGAGTTATGGCCAGTCTTTTTGACTTCTCCTTCTCGAACAGTGTTACTCCGTCCTCTTTGTAGGTCTTTAGCACGAAATGTGTCACCGTGCTCTGCACCTGGTCGAGAGTGGAAATCTTCTCTGCCACGAAAAAAGCCACATCCTTCATGGAACGCCCGCGCACGGTCAGGGAAAGGTCGTGGTCGCCTGATATCAATCGCACAGACCTGACCTCGTTAAAATTTGCAATACGCCTGGCAATCTCATCGTATCCTAACCTGTCACCCAGGGATATCTTGAGTTCGATGATGGCATAGAGGTATTCTTCACCCACCTTATCCCAGTCAATGACAGCCTTATATTTACGTATGATACCGCTGTCTTCCAGTTCCTTGATACGAGAGCGTACTTCTGTCTCAGATTGTCCAATAAGCCTGGCAATCTCTGCAGGGTCAATCTTTGGGTCCTGCTCTATAATCTCTAATATCTCATTCATGACCATGCCTCATATCTGGTAAGCGTGTTTCCTATGTATTATCAGGACATAGATTTTGCGCTTATTTACACGGGTGCAAGCCTGTCAAGGGTATCGCACAATTTATTCACTGTATCTTCTACGGTCTTCATGCCTACTTCATCGGTATTAGCAGCCTTTTGTGTAATGCCGCCAAAGTGATTGTTGTCACCTACCACTATCATACCATGGATATGCATCCAGGCATGTATGGACCAGACAGTATATTCCTGCCCACCGTTACGGGATGCGCCAACGGCCAGTGCGGCACCAACTTTATCCTTAAGTAAAAATCCATTTCTCCTCAAGGGAAGTGTACGGTCGAACAGCATCTTTAACTGTCCGGACAGGGTTCCGAAATACACGGGCGAGGATGCGATGATACCATCGGCAGACGCAAGGGAACTGTTGATTCCTGCCATATCATCCTCAATGGGACAGCTGTTTTCAGTTCTGCATACGTGGCAGTCAGTACAGGGGGATATATCTGCACCGGCAAGGGATATATTCTCAACTTCAAATCCTCTCTGCCTGGCAATATCCAGTGCACGGTCGATCATGTGGCTGTTACTTCCATCCCGGTTTGGACTGCCAGATATTCCAACAATTTTCATATTACACGACTTTCGGGCATTTCAATTTTATTACCGATTTAAATCAGAGCAATAAATTACAGTTTAAATATTTTATAGTTTAAATTTTATCAAATGTTTATCAAGATTATAAACATTCATTGTATTTAATATGCTAAGACCATCATTAAGTTTACCCATCAACTTTGGCTCTTTTGGATTC
>JAKRWB010000234.1 GCA_022353185.1 ANME-2 cluster archaeon
ACTCTTTTAGCGCACTTCTAATCCTGTTTTGCAATTGTTTTTGCAGGGAGTGAAATTGCTTTTGGAAAGTACGGGAAACGATTACAGAATACATTAGAGTTCGTCCAGCGAAATGAACTCTTCATTTTCAAGTATTTTGTTCCATCGTTCATCCAACTTTTTCCACCCGGCTTCTTTGATGAGCTTTCTGATTATATTGTTATAGCTCTCACCCTTTTCCCCAAACTGGCGTAATATTTCTTTTGTTTCCGAAGATACAGCTATTGTTGTAGCAGTCATTGTCAATTACCTATAACTTCTATAGGTGTTATATCACTTATAATGTTTACATGGCAGAACAAAATCCAACTTTACTTACGATTCCCCCATTTGAATGTTGAATTTAGGTTGATGGCGTGTGCCTCTCGCTACCATTATTTTCGTGTACATGTGCCTTATTTTCGAGTGCTTTGGGTGGGATGCGGTTGATTTTGGATTGTTAGATCGTCACGGACGCCGGAATAGAATTCCGACGCATCAACGGTAGGATGCTCATGGTTTAGCATTTCTATCGGTTTCCCGGATGTTCTGTTTTTTTAAGGCGCGGGTTAATTATTTATAAACGAGAAAGAGTTCAACCAAAAATTTAATAACAAGAATTACCCTTCATTAAGTATGGAAAGATTTAATGTTACAGCTATAATCTGGCAGGAAGATGATGTTTATGTTTCAAAATGCCCTGAACTCGAAGTTGCCAGTGCTGGTGATACACCAGAAGAAGCTCTTGAAAACCTGAAAGAGGCTGTTGAATTATATCTTGAAAATGCCAAAGCCCTGGGAATTTTAAATGATTTTGCTGCATCCTTACATTCACCAAATAAATTCACTTCTACTATAGGTGTGGCAGTGTGAGTAAACTTCCTTTGGTATCATCTGAAAAGACCATAAAAAGTCTTCTTAAAGTAGGATTTGATTATGCACCTATTAAAGGAAAAGGAAGTCACAGAGCCTTGGTAAGAGTAGGTAGTCAAGGTGAAAAGTATCTCGTCATCATTCCAAAAAGAGATCCTGTCCCAAAGGGTACTTTGATTTCGATTATCAAACAATCAGGAATGACAAGAGAAGAGTTTATTAAATTGCTTGAATAAAATAAGGTAATTGTTGTAAATGGCGCCGTAGGTTTTGGATCCCTGAACTAACCTAAAACCCCTCAACCCATAAATCCATCCAAAACTCCCAGTAAAACATCCCACACTCAAAACTTATAAACCCTCATACAAATAATAAAACCACATCATTTTCAGGGGGTCATACCATAATAAACATCTTAGGAGTATCAGGAAGCCCGCGAAAAGGCTCTACCGACTACATAGTCAACACATCCCTCAAATACCTGGAAGAAAAATATGGCGCCAAGACCAGGTATTTCTCAGCCAAAGGCAAGCAGCTCAATTTCTGCATCCACTGCGACTACTGTGTACGAGAACGAAAAGGATGCGTCCACAAGGACGACATGCACGAGTTCTATGAAGGGCTGGAATGGGCAGACGGCATCATAATCGGCACCCCGGTCTACCAGGGTAACCTCAGCGCCCAGACCAAGACCATGCTGGACCGCTGCCGGGCAGTAGTTGCCAGGGACCCTGATATACTACGCAACAAAGTAGGTGCGGCCCTGGCTGTGGGCGGCGACCGGATTGGCGGCCAGGAGATAGCAATACAATCCATTCACCATTTCTATATCATCAGCGAGATGATACCGGTCGGCGGCGGGTCGTTCGGTGCCAACCTGGGCGGGACCTTCTGGTCGCAGGACCGGATGGCAGAGGGTGCGGCCGAGGATGAGGAAGGGCTCAGGTCAATGCGCAAGACCATGAACCGGATGGTAAAGAAGCTGGAACTGGTCATGGGTGTGGATATCCCGAAAAAAGGTTGA
>JAKRWB010000235.1 GCA_022353185.1 ANME-2 cluster archaeon
TGATGTCACGCACAACCACCAAAAGACGTTCCTGTAGACCAATGACAGCCTTTTTCATACTTACTTCCACCCAGAATATATGTCCAGATTTGTGCTTAGCCATCCATTCGAAAACCTGGGCATCCCCCATCGCTGCCTTCTTATTCCATTCGAGAGCGGCCTGCTGGGTGTACGGTACTTCGCCTGAACTCACGGCTTGGATATCGAGTTGATCTACTTCCTCTCGGGAATATCCGTACATTTCACACATTGTCCTGTTAACGTCGAGTATAGCTCCGGTTTCTATGTCGTGGATGAAAACAGCGTCGTTGACCGAATCGAAAATCGTCCGGAATCTGTCTTCACTCTCCCGTAACGCTTCCTCCGCCTGCTTGCGCTTGGTGATGTCAAGTGCAAAACCTATTGTACCGACAACATTACCTTCAGCATCACAACGGGGCATTTTTTCCGTTAGACTCCAACCATGATCTCCTGATGGTTTCAAATGGCGTTCTTCGATTCCCGATACAGGTTTTCTAGAATTATTTATTTCTTGATCATATTTAGAATACTGATCTGCTAGATCTGTTGAGTAAAGATCATAATCGGTTCTACCAAGTATCTTTTCCAGTGATAATCCAACAGTTTCACTATACGCTCTGTTGACCTGCAAATATTTGCCTTCAATATTCTTACTCCAGATCATCGCGGGCACAGAATTAAATATAATATCAAGCTCTTTTTGCTTCTCTTGAAGTTCTTTCTCCATCCGCTTGCGCTCGGTGATATCACTCATCGCTGTCCTTGCCAGTAGATTACCATCGATATCACACACAGGCATGCTTTCCAATTGGACATCGAACTGGTTTCCATTTTTATCCACAAGCCTGAGTTCGCAGGTTATCTGTGTTTCAGTATTGAAAACCTGCCGCAGATGCAAATAAAATACATCCTTGAAATCAGGGGCGATGTACAAAGTGAAAGGAGTTTTAATCAAATTGCCTCTTTCTATACCAAGTTTATTCGCGCCTGTTAGATTTAGCTGAAGGATCAATCCGTTTTTATCAAAAGTGAAATAACCAAGGGGTGCAAAATCATACAGGTCAGAATACCTGTTGCGTGAATCCTCAAGTTCATTTTGTACTCTACGAAGGTCTTCATTCTGCATTTCCAGTTCAATCTGGTGCACCTGGAGTTCATGAATAAGGCTCTGGACATCGTCAGACGACAGCGTTTTCAGGTCTGTGTTTTTTCCCTTTAACACTTCATCTGCTTGTTTGCGGAGATTGGTCCAGTCATCAGATTTTTGTTCATCTTCTGTCATTACTTTTCCGTCTCCTTACTTGCCATAATAGGCAGTAATAATGTGAACGTGCTTCCTATACCTGGTTTACTCTCCACGTAGATTTTGCCTCCATGCAAATCCACAATACGCTTAACGATTGCCAGCCCCAATCCGGAACCTTCCACTCCCTCCTTACCTACTCTTTGAAAGCGGGTAAAAAGCTTCGCTTTATCCTCATCTTTTATTCCATAGCCCCAGTCCCTGACATAAATCTTGTAGTGTTCCCTCTCATCAATAATGTTTACTTTGATTTTTCTTCCGGCAGGTGAGTACTTTATCGCGTTGCTGAGAAGGTTTGAAAAAATTGCATCAATCATTGGATTCGCCATCATAAAGCATTCGCCCTTTGATGTATATTCCAGCGTCATGTTTTTCTCTTCCAGTTGAAGCTTGAAGTTGTCTGCGACTGCTATAAAAATCTCGTTCAAATCGAGCGACTTGCGCTCCAATTTTTCAGCGCTCTCCAGTGTGGCGTACATGCTCACGCATTGAATCATATCAATCAGCTTATCTGCATTGCGCTTTATCATCTGTAGCATATTGCGCATCCTTTCATCCTTTGTTTCCATATGCAGCATTTGTTCTGTCGCTGTTTTTATAACACCCAGTGGATTCAACAGGTCATGACGCATTATGTCTGTGAAGAGATCTTTGAGGCGGTTTGAATCTTCCAGCTTTATTGCATAATTTTTCAGCGTCTCATCAGCCTGCTTGCGCTCGGTGATATCACTCATCGCTGTCCTTGCCAGTAGATTACCATCGATATCACGCAAAGGCATGCTTTCCAATTGGACATCGAACTGATGCCCCTTCTTATCCACAAGCATGAGTTCGCAGGTCATCTGTGTTTCAGTATTGAAAACCTGCCGCATATGCGAATAAAATGCATCCTTGAAATCAGGGACGATATATAGGGAAAAAGGCTTTTTGATTAAATTGCCTCTTTCTATCCCAAGTTTATTCGCGCCTGTTAGATTTGCCTGAAGGATCAAACCGTTTTTATCAAAAGTGAAATAACCAAGGGGTGCAAAATCATACAGGTCGGAATACCTGTTGCGCGCATCTTCAAGTTCAATTTGTGTTCTGCGAAGCTCTTCATTTTGCATTTCCAGTTCAATCTGGTGCACCTGGAGTTCATGAACAAGGCTCTGGGCATCGACAGACGACAGCTTTTTCAGGTCTGTGTTTTTTCCCTTTAACACATCTTCCGCTTGCCTGCGAATGTCGGTTCGTTCGTCAGATTTTTTTTTATCTTTTTTCATTCACTCCCATCCATTGAAATCATACCCAGCCGCTTTGCCCGGTAACGTCTACAATCGCAAGCAGTATACTTTCTGTACTCAGACCCTCCTGATATACCATGCGGGCATTGAGCAGCATCTTCTTATAGCCAATTCCTGGAAACTCATGCTCAACCTCGAAGTCATTGAACACGTTATTCTCAGGCAGGATATTTTCCAGTAAATTTCGAAGCGCTGGAATATCCCACGAGCCATTGCTTATCTCGAAGATGGATTTGTTTTTAGTTTCCTCTTTAGAAGTCTTGAATGTCCTGTAGAAAGACCGGTTCGCCGACATCACACGCATATTTTTGTCCAGTATAACGAGGGATTCCCACACCGTGTCAACGATGCCTTGCGTAAATTTCCTTAAATTGCGCTCTATAATTTCAGCCAGCTCCATATTTTCAGCCCGCTTTCGTTCAGTGATGTCTAAAAATGTAACCACAGCGCCATCAATAACATTTTCTTGGGTGCGATAGGGCAGAATCCGGATTAAATACCAGTCCCCGTTCTTATCAGTTACTTCTTTTTCCATTAAAACCAGGGTATTGAGCACTTGCAATACATCATCTATCAGGTTATCATAAATAAGGTTAAAATTGAAGTCCTTTACCGGTCGCCCAATATCCGCCTTTATGAGGTTGATTATCTTGGTGACGGCCGGGGTAAATCCTTGAATGTACAGGTCGTTATTCAGGAAAACAGTGGCAATTTCCGTACTTGTGAGCATATTATTCATGTCATTAATGGCCCTCATATTCTCCTCGATCTTTGCCTGGTGTTCCGAATTAAGCGTCATCAGCTCTTCATTGAGTGATTGCAGCTCTTCCCTTGAAGACTCAAGTTCTTCATTGGCACTTTGCAGTTCCTCATTGGCAGCCTGGAATTCTTCATTTGTAGATTGAAGTTCTTCGTTTGAAGTTTCCATCTCTTCGATCGTAGCCTGGAGATTTTCTCTTGTTGACTTCAATTCCTGTTCCAGGTCAGTGACATAATTGCCAATCTCTTGTTTTGTAGATGTTTTTTTGACAGGCTTTGATGGCTTGCCCGGCACATCCTCAAAAATGACCATCACCAATCCCTGTATGTCAGGTTTTTCCAGAGGTTTGACAATTAAATTAACAGTCTGGAAAGAACCATTTGTCTTCACATTCAACTCTTTAAAGATGACTTCTTTTTTCTGGACGATGGCATTGCGAATGGCTATATTCAATTCATGTTTCAAACCCTCTCGTGCCATTTCCACAATTTTAAAACCTGCTCTTCCGGATGCTGGTTCCAGGTATTTGCCGGTTTTGCCATGGAAATAAAGAATCTCGTATTTTTCATTAATAATAACGCATGAAGGGGCGTAGTTCTCAAGCAGCATCTTTTCGATATAATCGCCAATACTGACATCGGCAGATTTCAAAGGTACTTTTATTGTAGCTGGCACACCCGCCCGACCCATGTGGGAAAAATCCCCCCTTAATATGTGAGACCCACCTTTGCTTTGATAAATTCTCCATTTCCTGTCATAAACAGAAAATAAGTCCGTGAATTCACCGATGGTCTCAGAGTTGCCAAGGAAAAGTATCCCGTCTTTCTTTAAGGAATAATGTAAAGTGCTTAAAACTTGTTTCTGCAACACAGGACTAAGATATATCAGCAAGTTCCTGCAGCTTACCATGTCTAACATAGAGAAAGGCGGGTCCTTGGTAAGGCTCTGGAGAGCAAAGGTCACCATTTCCCTGATTTCTTTCTTTATCCTGTAAGCGTCTTCTGCTATCTCAAAAAAACGATCAAGACGTTCCTGCGATACATCCACGGCAATACTTGCAGGGTAAACGCCCGCACGGGCTGTTTCAATGGCATCCTTATCAACATCCGTAGCAAAAATCTGGACTTTTATATCACTTTTTATCTCGTCTAAATGCTCCTTAAAAATCATGGCTATGGAATAGGCTTCTTCACCTGTTGAGCATGCAGGGACCCAGACCCGTACAGGCAGGGCAGGGGTCTTATCTTTAACCATTTCAGGAATGATTTTTTGTATGAAGAACTCAAATGCTTCCGGGTCCCTGAAAAAATTGGTAACGCCTATCAGGAGTTCTTTAAAGAGAACATCTATTTCGGATGGTTTTTCCGAAAGATACCTGACATAATCCTGGAGCTTATCGATCTGGTGGATATTCATCCGCCTTTCAATGCGTCGGTGAATAGTGGTCTCCTTATAAAGTGAAAAATCATGCCCAGTCCTGTCCCGTATCAGTACAAATATTTTCTGCAAGGGAGCGATCTGTTCGATAACTGCGACTTTATGTGTGCCTTTAATGTAAGGTTGATGTACAAAATTTAGCAGTTGCTCAGGCATTTTCTCAGGAGTCAAAATATAGTCCGCAAACCCTGTGGCTATGGCGCTTGCAGGCATGCCATCGTATGCCGCTGATGTTACATCCTGCACCATGACCATTCCTCCTTCGCCTTTAATGGCTTTTAAGCCAAGAGTGCCTTCGGTTCCTGTTCCTGAAAGGATAATGCATATAGCCTTTTCTTTACAGTCTTCTGATAATGACCTGAAAAAGAAATCTATCGGATGCCGGATACCTCTGGACATCGTTGGTTCCAGCAACTGGAGGGTACCGTGCAGTATTGCCATATCCTTATTGGGCGGAATGATATACACGCTGTTGGGTTTTATCCTGATCCCATCCATTGCCTGATACACCTCCATTTTCGTGTATCTCTTCAATATCTCCACCATAACGCTTTTTGAGGTGGGGTCAAAGTGCATGATAATGACAAAAGCTATGCCGGTATCAGATGGAATATTTGAAAAGAATTTTTCAATAGCATCCAGCCCGCCTGCAGATGCGCCTATACCCACGACAGGGAAAACACTGTCAGCAAGGGGAACGGTTTCTGTGTGGGGATGAGGATCAGATTTTTTTGAACTCGTTGAACTGTGGTTTTTTTTACTTATCCCCTCACTCTTATTTTGTTTCATAATTCCTATAGCTCCGCCATTTCATTATATTTGTTCAGTTCAATTATAATAAGCATAATTGCGTCTAATCTCTGGCTGATTTCGTTTCACCAACATCCTTTTCAAGCTCAGCAATCCGCTTTTTGAGTTCAATCATCCGCAATTCCCGGCCTACAAAACCCTTATTCATAATCTCAAGGTCCTGGTTCTTTTCCTCCAGTTCGGCTGTGCGTTCTTTCACACGCTGTTCAAGTTCCACATTAAACTTTTTGATCTCTTCCTCAGCCCGCTTGCGCTCGGTGATGTCTCTGAATATACCTATTGCTGAAATAAATTTACCGTCCTTGAATATACCATTTCCGTTACCTTCTACATATATCTCCTTCCCATTCTTTGTAATAAAAATGGTTTCAAAACCAGACACGTTTTCACCCTTGGCAACCCCTTGTAATAACCCCATTGTAGGAGCTATTTGATCCTTGCGGATAATATCAGTCACGCGCAGGTCCTTCGCTTCTTCTTCTGAATATTCCAGGGTCTCCAGCCATTTTTTGTTCACAAGTAGAATCTTTCCGTCAGGTCCTACCTTTTGGATGAGATCATTAGCATTATCAAATAATACATTATACCCAATCTCCCTCTCATGCAGCGCCTTTTCTGCCTTCTTGCGCTCGGTGATGTCGGTATGGACAGACAATATGACCTCCCCGTATTCGGGATGGTCGAAGGTGGAAACATTGGCGTAGCACCAGAAATGGGTTCCGTCGCGTTTGATGTTCCTGACCTCGCCATGCCATTCCCCCGTTTCTTTTAGAACGTCCATGATGCTTATCCGGGTCTCGGTAGGTGTCTTCTCAGTGGGTGCGTTGACAATGTCCACTTGCTTTCCAACCATTTCCCCTGGATCATAGCCGAACATTCTCTCAAATTTCTCATTGGTCCACTTGATGAGGTTATCGTCCAGACCAATCAGGTAAATCCCTTCAGCTATATTGTCCATTATGGCAGCATGCAGCCGTAGCTCATCCTCAGCCTGCTTGCGCTCAGTAAGGTCATGCACTGAACCAACAAGATGGGTACACACTCCCTCAGCATTCCGGACTGGCGTCACTGTCACACTACACACAATTTCACCTGTGGGATAGGTGGAAGTCTGGTCCCAGAAAACGGTCTTATTTTCAACTATCGCTTCCTTGTACTTGCTAATAACAAGTGAGTGAACCGTTTCCGGTAACACCTGTTCAATCCTTTTACCAATGACCTGTTCCCTGGTCAGCCCGGTGACCGACAAAAATGTCTGATTCACAGACTCAAAGCGAAAGCAATCATTGGGTTCAACTGCCAGAAGGAA
This sequence comes from ANME-2 cluster archaeon, assembly GCA_022353185.1. GTDB lineage: Archaea > Halobacteriota > Methanosarcinia > Methanosarcinales > Methanocomedenaceae > Methanocomedens_B. The sequence goes on from JAKRWB010000235.1 coordinate 6,924, forward strand.
TATCATATCAGTAAGTGTATCATAGATGAGTGAGATGTGTTTTTTGAGCGATTCCGTGTCGCTTTCTTGTTTTGAATTCTTCAATGTCATGTAGTTTTATCCCCTGTTTTTTTATAGAGCTCGGCATCCTTTTCAAGCTCAGCAATCCGCTCTTTGAGTTCAGCCATCCGGAGCTCACGTCCTGTGAAAGCTCTGATGGTGCGTTCAAGGTCGTCGATATTTTCCTCAAGTTCGTTGTTGAGTTTTTGGAGTTCAACCTCTGCCTGTTTGCGCTCAGTGATGTTACGAGCTGCTGCAAATGCGCCCACAACATCTCCAGTCTGGTCCTTGTATACCGAAGCATTGTACGATACAAATATCTGTGTACCATCCTTTGCTTTCATGACCAGTTCGTAATCCCTGACCTCCCCCGTCTCAAATACCATCATTGCGCCCGTAAATGCTTTATCGGTATCAGTGAAATAATCAGCAAATGGGGTTCCTATCAACTCTTCCCGGTCTCTGCCTGTAGCCCGTATTGTGGCCGTGTTCACATCCAGTATGAACCCTTCCTGGTCAAAAGTCACAAGCGGGTCCAGGCTCACTTCGATAAGTCCTCTGTTGTAGTGCTGTAAATAATGAAGTTCCAGCTCGTCACGCTTTTGTTGGGTGATGTCATGACCAGTGGCAAATGCTCCCACTATTTTTCCTGTCTGGTCTTTATAGGGCGATATACTAAATGTTATGATTGGATTTGGTCCGTCTCCCTTTTCCATGACCAGTTCATAATCCCTGACCTCTCCTGTATCAAACACTTGCTCGACTGCATTATTTGCTTTAACCGGATCAATAAAATGTTCAACAAAACGTGATCCTATCAACTTCTCACGGTTTTTACTGAAAATTCGAACTGCTGAGTTGTTAACATCAGTAATAATGCCTTCCATATCGAAAATTAACAGAACATCCTGGCTAATTAGCTGGAATTCCCTTTCCATTATAAAAAGGGGTGAATCTTGTATCTTATTATTCATCTAAACCCCCCGTAAAGATTATAATTTTTCTTTCACCTTGTATATGATATATTATTTTATATTAGTTTATTGTTAGGATTAGATTTATACTTCGGTGTATGCACATCAGGTATGCACTCAGAACCAGGACTTATTAAAGTCAAATATCAGAGCGTGAAGTTTCTGTCCATTCGGTCCTTGTCTTCCTGGCGCGGTTCAATAAAGCATGCAAACCGCAAAAGCTGATCAGCCATACATGGAACACCAGCCCCAAAGTCTTGAATAGCACCCGGTCATGTCCCTTTGCCCATAGTCTGAACCCATAGACCGGGACGAGGGG
>JAKRWB010000236.1 GCA_022353185.1 ANME-2 cluster archaeon
GGTTTTAGAAAAACATAAAGAATTCTGGCTTGAGCATGACCTGAGCGGAATTCCTGAACATTTGATTGAAAAGATCGGATGGTTAAAAGATTCTAAGCTTATCAAAGATACCGACACCGAAATTTTTAAAGCACATTTTAATTATATCAACTTATTGAAAAATGCTAAAGAGATTCGTGGAGTCTCTTCCATATATATCCCTGAATTTACATCTTTATTTAAAGAACTTACAACTGAAATGGTTGATGTGCGCCTTATATTATCTAAAGACGTGATTGCGAAAATAGATGAAACAATTTTAAATCAAATGACTATTGGAAGCAACTCAAATTTTAATTTGTGTGTAATGAATATGAATTTGAAAGCTGCTATTACAGTTACTGATTATTTTCTATCGTTAGGATTATTTCGTATGGATGGGACATATGATTACAGCAACGACCTGATAAGCTACAGCAAAGAAGCAATTACCTGGGGATATGAATTTTTTAATCATTATGCCAGACTATCAGAGCGAGTGCTTTTTTAAAGATGGAAATCTTCTAAATAACCTGATATCTTTTTTTGAAAAATGTTTTTCTTTCTTAACGGTGAGTTCCTTATTCATTGCAATGACTGGCTTTTCATTGCCCCTTGTTTCATTCTTGCTTTACCGAAAAAGTGTTGAATTTGATTTAGTTCTTGCTTCCTTTTTTATTACCTTTGCTGTGTACAGTATCAATAAATTAACAGATATTAAAGAAGATTCGATAAATCTGCTGGATAGAGTAGAATTTACTAATAAAAATTGGCATTATATAATTATTGCGGTGATATTATCTTCCTTTGCTGCCTTCTATATATCGCTTTTATATTCTCTTTTTGCTATTTTTATAATTTTCTTTCCTTTCTGTATAGGATTTGTTTATAGCATAAAAATAGCAAATTTTAGATTGAAAGATATATTCTGCATAAAAAGTATATCAGTTGCCTTAGCTTGGGCTGTGGTCGGGACTTTTATTCCGGTAATCGTTCATTCCAGTGATTTTATCACAATCTCTGCAATTTTCTATTTTTTTTTTGTAAAGTTTTTTATTTATACCGTTCTTTTCGATATCCGTGACATTGAAGCCGATAGGCTAAATAATGTTATAACAATACCTGTATTTTTAGGAATAAATAAAACAAAAAACCTTTTACTCCTATTGAACTCAACATTCATTGTCTGGCTTATATTCTCCTATACATTTTTTTATAGATATCTTATTATTTTGATCTTTTCAATTGCATATGGACATTGGCAGATTCTACATTTTTCACGGAAAGGAAAAAAATTAGGCAAATCGTTAGACTTACTTGTGGAGGGGGAATTTATCAT
>JAKRWB010000237.1 GCA_022353185.1 ANME-2 cluster archaeon
TAGCTATGAATTTTTCATAAAAAGCTACAAAATGTACTTTCGTTAACAGTAGCCATAATTTGTATGGCTGAATAGTAACAAATTTTTTCTGTATTTGGTTTTAACAGACAAAATGATGAAATAAATAAGGAATCAGGTACTTGATGCAGGAATAATGTTTTCTTTCTTGAACGCTTCATTAATTCTGCTAAGAACGTGGGAAGAAATTCTATCTTTATCAATGAACCTGACAATCCAGAAGCGAAACTCAACCGTTATATTTTTTGCAATGCCGCTTAAGACCATTCCTGTCGCAAATACTTCAATATGGTATGGACGGATTTCTTCAATGTCCCTGGTAGCCGTTATCATAATTCGTTTGATTTTTTCAAGATCAGTATCAGGTGGAAATGTGATGGGAATTTTTACCTGTATCTTGCCTGATTTTGAATAGTTGATAACCGAATTCGTGGTAAACGTGGAGTTGGGAACCGTTATCACCTTTCCGTCAATGGTCTTCACCCGTGTGCTGCGGATACTGATATCCTCTACCGTTCCCTGAACTCCTGAGATATCAATAATATCTCCCCTGTAAAATGGTTTCTCAAGCATAACCAGGATACCTGCAATAAAGTTCGATATGATCGCCTGGGAACTCAGGCCGATGATCAATCCCATAATCCCGAAACTGGCTAAAAAGGTGTTAATATTGAACTTGAAAACATCCAGGATTAACACCAGTCCTATAAACGCAATAAAATAGGTAATGATCTTATTAATCAACCGGGTTACATTTTCAGGAAGTCCGGACTTTCTTCCAAACTTTGATGCTATCGTAGTGATGATCTTTGCAATAACCGAAGCTATGAGAACAATTATTATTACAGGTATAATTTCTTTGATCAAAAGTGTAATTCCGTCTTTAAAAAGTGATTCCAGTACCATCTTACAGGTGTATTCATCCAGATTCGTATTAAGTTATCGCCTTAATGGAATGTGTACATCCACCACACTTCAATTGACTGACATAAGATTCTGCTATTACCGATAAACAACATTATGTAATAGTATAAATATATAACTAACATTCTGAAATCCAAGGAGGAAAGGGAGATGTTAAAAATTCTGGAAAATATCCGTCAGGATATTGATAAACTGGCAGCAAGTACTGGTGAGGAAGCAAAGAAGATCAATACTAAAATTAAAACCGAACTGG
>JAKRWB010000238.1 GCA_022353185.1 ANME-2 cluster archaeon
GTATAAGGTAGCCCGAGCATTTTGCTCAATCTTCTAGCAATACCCCCCATGGTAGCAAAATGTGTATGTATCAATTCCACATCATTTTTTTCCATAATAGTGGCAAAATAAGCCATTTTTGAATATAGTATAAATCTACGTATAAAAAATATATCGAATCTTCTAATTTTGTAAATCATTGACTTAATTTTTTGATTTAAAGGCAGAATTGAACTTTTTTTAGGGATTACTTTTGGTTTTGAGACTGCTTGGTTAAATGTTCTAAAATCAAATGAATTTTGAATGATACCATAAATCAAATACTTTGAAAAATGAATGAGATTGATTTTAAATATACTTTTAATACTGAAATAATGAGTTCTTTCTAATATATGATATTTGTCAACATCGTCATGCACCACTTCTTCCCAAGGTTTTATTATTGAAAATATCAGAACATCATGCCCATTTTTCAATAATTCAACAATCTCATTAAGTATGAATGATTCAGAAAGTTTAGGAAATATATTTAATACATATGCTAGTTTCATGTCAAATTACCCATTAATATCTGTATTCTACAAATCCTATGCCTGATAAACATTTTGCATCACCTTCTCCACCATAACCCCAGCCCTCAATAGACTCTCAAACGTCCCCGCATCGCTCCAGTACCCGTTCAGCACAGAATACCCCATCGCCCCCTGCCTGATATACTCATTGTTCACATCCGTGATATAAAGCTCGCTCCGACTCGACGGCTTGAGGGTCTTTATGATATCGGATATACCGTTGTTATATATATAACCCGGTCACAGCATAATCAGACTTAGGCAACGCCGGCCTTGTCCAGGATCTCATAGGTGAAGCGCCCGCAAAAGTCTGTGCCTGAATCGAGGAGTTCGAGGAAATGGCCTGCATGGCCGCGGCCCGAGACGATCATGATGTCTGTGATGCCTACTGTAAGGAGAGTCTGGAGAGGATAGTAGATCATGGATTTGTCGTACACAGGCAGCGGTGCTTATTGGTGACTTTGGTCAGGGGGCAGAGGCGGGAGCCAATGCCGCATTGGAGTAGTCTTCATATTAACAAGTACCGAATATTCAGGACGCTTCGCTTTCCTCAAAAACTCATCACTCAAACACAGTACAACATTATCAATCGCACTTTCCGCAGGTAAATCCCAAAAGTGAATCTTTTTAATCAACTTCCCCCATTTCATCAGTAAATTCATCTGAGGGGATGAACAACTGATGGACATAACAACTACAACACTATCTCATTTAGGATTAGTTAGCGGAACGTTTGACGAACTTGGTATTTCAGACTTAATAGATGCCAACATGCCAAAAATTCGAAATCAC
>JAKRWB010000239.1 GCA_022353185.1 ANME-2 cluster archaeon
CTGAACCGCCGCCTACATCACACTCATCGGATTTCCACCCCTGCTGCTACAATCAGGTCTGCACACACTGATAATAGACGAATCCCCTCACTGGAATCAGCAAAAACAGGGCGTACGGTCAAGTTCTGACACTGCCACCTTCGGTGGAACTAACTTGACTACATAAAGTTATACTTTATGTACTAAAATAAATCTACTTACAGGCTGTCCCAAAACTAATTTCAATTATACAATTCTACTATATTTTATCTCAATTAGGCAATTATCGATTATTATTTAATGTTATTGTCCTAGATAGGATAGATATCGTTTGATTTGTACACACGTTTTTAGTTTTGGGACAGCCTGTTGAGTAAAGATTTGATTAAATTTTTAGTTTAGATTCAGTCATACAACAATTTTAGAAAAACTTATATCATTCAGTATTTTTACCAAGTGCGCCTGATTATCTTGCCTCACAATCCCACACTCAATAATGACGTGTTAACTTGGAGGCAGGTCTGGATTAGGATTGGAACAGTGTTCAGGGATTACCTGCGTTGAGAAAGAGAAAATGCCAAAAAGAATGGTATCATAAAAAGATAAGGATGTGTAAATATGGATGTAAGTGTAGATGAAATCTTTAGAATAAGAGATATGAGTGAAAGTGAAGTGAAAAGCATTGTGCTTGAAAAATTGCGCGAGATGAAAAAACAAGAATTTGAACAATGGATAAACAGTAAGTTGAAAAGTCAGTACGAGACTGATATGCATATCGTGATAATGAAAAACGATGATATCGGTATGAGTGCTTTCTGGAAAGCGTTCAATGCACATATTGAGAGTGTGGTTGGAGAACAGGCAAATATGGTTGTAATGGTCGCATTCTCCTTCGATAAAAAAATTAAACCAGAAGTTAACAACTATATTGTGGATAATAAAATAAAAATTATCCTATTGAATGTGGAAGAAATGCTGGAAAAAGGGTTCAATATCGAAACGAAAATAAAAAATACAAAATGGCCAAAAGGAGTTTTTGATTATTTAAAATTTAACAAAGATAAAGATGTGTAAATATGGATGTAAGTGTAGATGAAATCTTAAGAATAAGAGATATGAGTGAAAAGCATTGTGCTTGAAAAATTGCACCAGATGGAATACAGCAGGATCATCATGTCATAAACTCCCATATAAAAGCCATTAAGCCATGTAATCTATCCAAGCAGGCAGATCTCTTGACCCGAATCTCCCAGCCAGCACAGCCCAGTACAATCAGAGTATTGAAGATTAAGGTATGCACTTGAGATATAGTCAGGATCGGAGAAGATTGGAGAAAAGTTCAGGATTACAATCCGCACACTCAATAATGACGGTGTTTAACTTGTGGATGGTATGACTGGATGAGTGTGCAAGGGCTACCAGCATTAAAGAAACGAAAATAATTTCATATTTTACAAGCTCTCTGACAATAACCATTAAGCAGGATTCAAAGCAACAAATCGTTTTGTTTAAATATAGTAAGACCTTGTACTCTCAGTACGAGGTTAGTTATTGCAGGGTGGCAGATTTATGCTCGGAAGGAAGATTCCTAAAAATTTTTGCAGAATAATATTTCAACAATTAAAAATTTTACTTTTTCTTCAAGATTCATTTCCATTTAGAAAATTTAATATAGTTACTTAAGAAATCAATTGATGAAAATTATGGTTGATATTTCAAACATTGCTGGACTATTTGAAGATACAATTTATTATATAATAATATCAGTTTCTACCATTTTTTTTATATTTATTTTTGGATTATATATAAAGAATAAAAATATCTATAAAGAAAAATCTGAATCCTTTAAAATAAAAATATTAAACTGTTTTGTTGATAATTATGTTGAAGAATTAAATGAAGTTGAAATACAACAACGAGATCGATTTTTTGATAAAGTAATTTCCTACCAAAATAAGCCAATGGATAAAAATTCAATAGATGAAATTAGTGAAATTTTAGAGCATTTCTCTAAAGAATTTTTAGATAGGAGAAACACTCATGAATATTTAGCTGATTTTAAAGATAAAATGTAAAATATTTATTTCATATGGAGAGATCTTGTGACAAATACTTTTTATTCCTGGATATGTTTGGTTATATTCTCTACCATTTTTGTTTTTATTTTTCAAATTAATTTTGTTCAATTATTAGATTATAGGGAAATAATTAATCTAATCGGTGGTATTATCGCTATTCTTATATTTTTGACTAATATTGTATATAGTGTTAATTTTATTAGATTTCAATTTTTTGGGGACATAGATGATTTTCTAGAATGTGTAAATGAAGAAGAAACT
>JAKRWB010000240.1 GCA_022353185.1 ANME-2 cluster archaeon
CATATTTCGAGACATTTCAACTTATCCAATAAATACAGTACAACGAAGCATAGCGTTTTACTTGCAAATATTAGTTAAAATCTTTCTATTTTACCACTTTTCCGACAGTCTCTTTTCTATAGCTCAAATCTTCTGCATCTTTTTTCGTATCATAAATCCGAGTCCATTCAAGATTTTTTCTATGCATGCCCCATAAGCCATTCTTGGCTTTCACGAAGACCGTCCTCGAAGGAAAATTTTGGTCCAAATCCCAGCAGTTTCATGGCTTTAGATATATCAAAAGCATTGTTGGTTTCGAAAAACTCCAGGCTTCTTCTCGAAATAGGTGGCTCGATTCTGGCAAGACCAAATACTGATTCAAACCCCCATGCCATTACCGCACCAAGCCCGTGGGAAATTCGGATTTTGGGTTTTGGAACCTTTAACACCTTGCAAAAACCCTCCACCAGTTCATTTGTGGTGATGGACCGCTGTCCAGCTATTATGAACAATTCTCCTACAGCTGAATCAGCCTCCATGGCAAGCCGAAAAGCTTCAAGCATATCTGCAATGTAAATCGGGTGGCGCAGGTTTTCACCATCCCCTATCATGATGAATTGTCCTTTGCGTAAGGTCCTGTATATCTTCAGTGTGCGTGGGCAATAGGGACCGTAAACCCATGCTGGCCGAATAATCACCACAGGAAAACCTGTCTCTTCGCTGAACTTACGCACTTCACTTTCCCCAGCCAGCTTTGTTTCACCGTAAATGGATTGGGGCTCGCATGGGGTTTTTTCATTTGCGGGCCATCTTTTCAAATCGCCATACGCGCCTACTGAACTTACGTGTACGAATCGCTGGACACCACTTTGCATAGCTAGATCCAATAATGGGCGGAGGCTGTGCACATTAATATTCCAGTAGTCCTTTTCATCAAGGTTGATCTGAAGATGGGCACTGGCCAGATGAAAAACAACATCAATACCAGATAGCCATTCTTTCATCCGTTCACAATTTCGGAAATCGCTCACCTCGTGTTGAAATCCATTGCGAGGTTCTTTGAGGACTTTATCCGGATAATGGAGATCGACTCCGATTACACTATGTCCCTGATCTACCAGATAATTACACAGATTGTATCCGATAAATCCTCCCGCACCTGTAACCAAGATTTTTTTCATCGTAACCCTACTCCTTCTTTCCCTCTACTATTATAACATATCCCCTTGAGCCATTAAGGATTAGATCCATCTTTGAGATCAGCAAGAAGAATGGATATATAAAGGAATACATTCGATATGTCTTTTCAATGGACTTTAGTTGATCCTGTGTGGCTGGGGCGATCGTTTCAGTCTCTACCTCAGCTTTATTTTTTTTGGACAGGATGTTTACATAAAGAAAATTGATGGAAAGCTCTAAAATCTCTGTAAAGAATCTTGAGAAGCTGCTCTCTCTGCAGGGTTGAATGCCGTTTGCGCTCAAAAGCTCTTTGAGATCAGGGATGTCATACCCCTCTCTGACATGACCATATTTCTCCTTGGTCATACCTACGAAATTCTTAATCCTGGTTGCAAGTTTTGTCTCATCACCGTTTGGAACGGTCACAATGATTTTTCCGCTATGTTTTGCCACACGCCGCAGCTCCCTTGTAAAAGGATTGGGATCTTCGAGATGTTCGTGTACATCAATTGCAACTACACAGTCGAATTCGTTCTCTGGAAAAGGTAGATGATTTTCCGATATATGTTGGACTTGTTCGCCCAACAGTTCTGACATTTCCTGGATACTTCTTGCCTCCAGGTCTGCCCATGACCATTTTCCTCCAATCTCTCTCATATGGAAATTCATGGCACCATTATTGTCGCCACAGGTAACCAGTAAGCAATTATCATTCTTGGAAATATGCTCAATGTGCCCCTTTAGAGCCTTAAGTCTCAACTTTTTCTTCAGCGTCTTTTGAAACATTCTGAGTTGCCAGGAATTATTATCTTTCATTGACTTAACTCCTATCATTCACTTCCTCTCCTTTATTACTTTAGCTGGCACACCCACAGCCACCGAGTAAGATGGGATATCTTGGGTAACCACAGCACCTGCGCCTATCACAGCTCCCTCGCCGATGGTAACACCGTCAAGTATGGTTGAGTGAGAGCCTATCCAGACACCATCCTCAATCCTGATGCCTTTACTAACAATCTCCTGATTGATAATAAGCTCGTCTCTATTTTCATAGATGTAGTTTGACCCATGGATTCCAACATGGGGTCCTATAAGTACGTCATCCCCTATCTCCACATTACCTTTGTACGCGGAGATGTAACAGAAACTGTTTATGGTGCAGTTTTTTCCTATTATCATAAGACCATCAGTTACCTTTATCTTGACAAAAGAACTTATTCTCGTCTTTTCTCCTAATATTAAATTATTAGTTAGTTGAATCTCTGATTTCAAGCTGATAAAGCACTTATATTTCACCATCAGATATATACACGTAATTGCAGAAGGAACCATTTTTCTCTTAAGGAGTGCAAGTATGCTTACCATCTTTAACAAATACCTCTTTGAATAAATCTTCTGTGCCAAAGTTCAAGGTTTATCAGAGCCCACAACCGATGACTGTGATTTTGGGTCCCCCTCAGGTGCTGTTCTATCAATTTGTGGTAGTGTGGGTGAGTTGTTGACATAATCTGAGAAAAACCAATGCAGTAGCATTTCTTTGATGTAATTAGTAAACAAGCCGTTTGCTGGCGATTTTCAATAACCTACCCACACGACCCATTACAATTATAATATTTTTATTCATAATTTTTCACCCCGAATTTATTAAAATACATATATGATTCAATAAGTATATAAATATTTCCACTCTATGAAAAATCGGCGCCAGTTTTTACCCTGGCACAGTATACATCTCCAACAAATTAGTAACATTTTTTGTTACTATTCAGCCATACAAATTATGGCTACTGTTAACGAAAGTACATTGTGTAGCTTTTTATGAAACATTCATAGCTA
>JAKRWB010000241.1 GCA_022353185.1 ANME-2 cluster archaeon
TGAATATCTTATCCCTTATTGCCTCAAGAATAAATTCCTGAATATTCCGATAACCAAAGTTCTCGGTGTACTGCTCTGCGGCCGATTGTAATTTTGGAGGCAATCGAATGTTTATCTGTGTATTTGCAGGAGTCATAGATACCAATATGTATTTATTGGTATTTAATACTATAACTCTTCCTCCCCCTCATGTTGGCCTCACTTTGGCCAGGTGCCCCCCTTGATTAGCTCTGCCCGCCCTTGTGGTGTGGGGCTGAGAGGTGCTTTTCGATTATTCCTGCGGGCTATGGGTGCTAAGTGGGGATGGAGCCTTACTGGGTTGGTTGAAGCCTGCCTGAAGTATTCTGTGCGTTAGAGCCCATCTTTGAGTAAATTTCACTGAAAAAATTTCCAAAATCATTATGCTTAGAGCTAATGAACCAAGAAACAGCATATTAAACGCTATCATAAGCCGTCACCTATCACTTTTACAATATCTTTGTATTCATTAAATCGATATTGGAAGACATTAGCTATGAATGTTTCATAAAAAGCTACAAAATGTACTTTCGTTAACATTAGCCATAATTTGTATGGCTGAATAGTTACGTTTATTTGTCATTTTTTATGCAGCATTTCTTGTATTTCAAACCGGAGCCGCAGGGGCATGGTTCATTTCTTCCGATTTTTTTCTTTTCGGGTTTTTCATAATCCATTTCAGATTCGAAACCTTCGTCTTCAAGGCAGGAGGAATCCTCTTCAAATTCATCTTCCTCCTCTTCTTTGGAATTAATCAAATGCAGATGTTCGATGTTCTCAAATGAGAAATGGTCAAGTGGATTTGCAGTATTCCTTTTAAAATTGTCTTCATCGAGATCATAGAAAACACCATTTATTACATCTTCTAGTTCCTCCTCATTAACAAATGGATCATCAATTCTTCCCTCCTTAAATGCTCTGTGGATTTCGGGCATTACAGATGGATCATGGAATGATGCAAGATCATCTGCAACAATACCCGCAAAAGTGCCGTCTTCAGTGATTTTCAGCAGCTTTATCAAATGCTGCTTTATCTCATTTTGATGCAGTGGAAATATTATTCCCAATGTTCCAAGTGCTCCTGTTGCTGTTGACCTTGCAAAAGCCTCCAGAGTTTCATCCTCTGAAAATTCCTTGAGCAGCTCTATGAACTCCTCCCCAAACGCAACCATCAGGCCTGGTACATCTTCTGTCAGCCAGTAATTCAAATCATCTTCATGGTATCGTATTATATCTAATAAAAGCTCAAATGCTGCTTTATTCCTGATAAGAGGGAGAATATGTATGACATGGATTGGAGACCAACTATCTCCGGGACCGCTACTACGCCAGTGTTTACCGTCCTGTATCAATTTCCTGAGGTAGAAAACTGCATCATCCCTTTTTGCAATCTCCTGAGCAAGCTGTTTGTTCACAAAAAGCCCGAGTTCGGTCATTATATCTATCAGCGCTGCTGCCTGATATCCGGGTAGTTCATCTTTTATGTCCTCCCACTCAATTCCCGTTTCTTCTCTTATCAGATCTGCAAAATCCTCGTCGTTATAGGCGTTCATATTTTATTCCTCTTTTTCTGATGTTCTAAGTTCATCATACCAATCCCAAAGCACGTCATGATATCCCCACCCCACATCCTCTGTTTTATTAACAAGTATCTCAAGTCTCTGTCTGAATTTTTCAATAAGTTTTGTATCGCCCCATTCATTCAACAATTTTATTGCATCTATATACACATTTTCCAGCCTTATATAAAAGTCATCATACATATCCCCGCAATCAAGAGTGATTTCGGTTCCCTGTTCCACATAATATATCATAATGTCAATCTGGCTCTCCCTATCAGGTAAGGTTTTACTGAAATCGTCGATGGCTTTCTTGCCTGCGGTCAAATCGTTTGAATCCAGAGCTTTCGAAATCTTCTTTTTAAAATATTCAAGCAACTCAGGAAGCCCATCAGGTCTCTGGAATTCTATTTCAAGCCATTACATATTGTATTTATTTAGTTTTGCAAGCTCTGTAATAAGCCAGATAAGCTCTTTTTTATCGAAGCGTTCAAGGATCTTTTTCATCTCAGTTGAACTCATTTTAATACATACCTGAATATGTGGACACAGTTTATTTTTGTTTCTGGAAGAAGACTATCTACCTGCGCTTTCACTTCTTGCTCCGTTTGTCCCGATGCTATGATAATATCTTCAAAAATTGCAAACCACCTGGATGCTAACCCTATCTCTGATAGCCTCTTTTTTACTCTTCTAGAGTTTGACTTGCCAATCTCCCGATAATAAATATTATAAAGCAATGGATTTTCTCTAAGGAGTTGCCTTATTTCATCCCTAAATTGCACCCAGTTAGCTTCGCTCTTGGCATAAAACCTGAGCAATTCTTCATCTGATCCTTCAGTCTCACTAATTGGGGTATCAAGAGATAGTATTATGCCGAACTTGCTTTTAGCGATCTGGTATTTTGCCTGGATATCCTTCTTTATACCACTTCCGAAGCGAATATTATGGAATTGGAAAAGCCCATAATGAATTATCCTGCCCTTGAATGGCAGAAGAACAGTCTCAACGAGTGATGGTAAATATGGGGGTGTAATATCCTTAATTTCATCAATCAAACCTACGACACCATAAGCTTTTTGTTCATCATCTGTTAAAAAAATACTATGGTTCTTTAAATGTGAAACTATGAAAAACCTGCCTTTTACAAAGTTTTTCCAGCTTTTAATTATGTCAAGTTCATCTTGAATGAAATTAAACGGATTTTCCGCAACAAATGAATCAATCAATTCAGTATTTGCAAATATTTTTTCATGAATTTCAAGTACTTTATTCAAATCCTGGTTCTTGAAGTCCGGTGAATTTATTCCATTGATAACAGGATATTTCTTATTTACATAGAATAAAAGCGACCAGTTCAATCTGAAGAACAAATCTTTATCTTCTGTAGACAATATCATTTTTTCACCTGATATTCTATAATGCAGTCCATTTTTTTAGT
>JAKRWB010000242.1 GCA_022353185.1 ANME-2 cluster archaeon
GATTTTTTCTGAAAAATCCTGGAATTTATGAAAAAATGGACGGATTGGGGGTAAATCTAAGGGGTTTTCCGACAATCTCAATATGTCTAAAGATTGAAAAATCAAAGAGTTTCAAACGATCTCGAATTTTAACGGTACAAGTTGTAATGGTTACTGATTTCCTTGCTTTGGTTTTTGGAGACACACAATAAAACGAAAGATAAGGAAATCAACTTATCGATTTCAGATGCGAGAGAAGGAAATGCGTTTATACTTTCCTATACGTTGAAAAATGGTAAAGCAAGTCTGGGCTGTGGTGTTGGGCTGGCTGCCCTCTGCCTGGCTGCTGCGCTGATCCATGGGGTAGCTTGGGGGATATCCGGGTCTTGGGTGTGTGGCTTACGTCCCTGCAGGTGCGTTGATCATCCTGGCTGCCATGCTCCGGATGCTGGCAGATCTACCCGGTAGGTGCTGCCCTTGAAAATAGCCAATTCCCCCCAAAAATTCGGAAGATTAATATAAGGCTGTAGACTTATATTGTATCATTATAAGGTTGTAGCCTTATAATCCTCTCAGAGTGATATTCCCATGGTAAACAACAAAACATTCGCAGTTTTAACCGGTGATTTAGTAGGATCATCCAGGTTTAAAATAGAAAAACAGCGGGATGAAGTTCTATCCATCCTTAAAGATTCATTTAGCAAAGTTGAAACATCCGATATAATCGCATCCTCCTTTTCGATACATAGAGGAGATAGTTTCCAGGGTGTATTATCCAGGCCAGACCAAGCCCTCAAAGCAGCAATAATTATTCGTACCAATTTACTATCAAGATCTTTGGAAACGAAAAACCGCCTTGACGCAAGGATCGCCATTGGCATAGGAAAAATAGATTATTTGCCAGAGGATAAGGTCGGTGAAGGAGATGGAGAAGCATTTAGGAACTCCGGTGTTGAACTTGACAAGATGAAAAAAGGAGAGCAAAATTTAACAATAAAGACCCCCTGGCCTGAAATAAATAAAGAACTGAAGACAGAATGTGCCCTAATTAATGCGATAATTCACCGGTGGACAAAAGAACAAGCTGGAGCAATAATGTATCAAATCCAGGGATACACACAAGAAGAAATCGCAAAAGAACTGAAAATAAGCCAATCTGCAGTGTTCCAGCGACTAAGAACCGGTGGTGCATGGGCGGTTCAGGCTTTTTTAGAGCGCTATGAAGCAATTATCAAATATAAGGTTGTAGACTTATAATTGCAAAAAATAAGGCTGGAGACTTATAATGTTGACTGAAATGGAAATATCGTTATTAATTCGCTTAATAATTGCTCATCTACTTACTGATTTTGTATTCCAGAGTAATTCATGGGTGAACCAGAGGTTTAAGGATGGCTGGCATTCAAGATATCTCTATTTACATGGGATAATTGCAGGAATTCTTGCATATCTCTTATCCGGATTATGGACTTTAATCTGGATTCCCCTTGCCATTGCTGCCACACACATTGTAATTGATGGTTTAAAAGCAAAATATGAGAACAATGTCCAATCCCTGGTTATAGATCAACTTTGTCATTTCGCAGTTATCCTGGCTATCTGGCTGTGGATAATAAATCCGGGCCCAGGAGAACTGACAGCCCTAAAAGAGATATTTCTACCAGGAATAAAAATTTGGGTGATAATAGCAGCTTATTTGATAATTATCTGGCCGAGTAGTGTTTTAATTAGCAAGTTGACAGAAAAATGGAGACAAGAGGTCATTGATAAAGAACAGGCACATGCCAAAGATAGAAGTTTGGACAATGCCGGGAGATGGATTGGCAGGTTGGAACGCTTTTTAATTCTTACCCTTGTCTTATTAGAGCAATATGAGGTAATCGGTTTATTGGTAGCTGCAAAGTCAATTTTCAGATTCAGTGAATCTCGAAATGTTGGAGAATATATTTTGATAGGAACTTTGATCAGTTTTACTATCGCAATCATTGCAGGGTTAACAGTAAGTTTGTTTTTATAGTTCGTGATATCTGCCTGGTAGATGCTACTGGCCTGTAGTCCCTATATTCGTATTTGCGAAAGATTGTACGGCGTTGACATAAATACATTTACAATACCTTTATGCCGGAATTTATACAATATATGAAAACAATGGACAAATCTGAATCATCAAATGAAATTACATGGTATCAACTGTCTGTGGAACAGGTTTTCGAAAAACAGCAGTCAGGACCATCAGGACTTGCCTTAGATGAAGTTAACGCAAGAATTGAACAATATGGGTTCAATGAACTAAAATTCAAGACACGAAGTGCACTTCTTCGATTTTTGATGCAGTTCAACAGTCCGTTAATCTACATTCTGCTTGCCTGTGCTGCAATCACCAGTGCTCTTAGTATTTGGGAAGGCGCAGATATGTGGATGGATACAATAGTTATCTGCGCAGTGGTACTTGCAAATACGATAATCGGCTTTATCCAGGAAGGAAAAGCTGAGGCATCGGTGGAAGCGCTTGGTAAGATGATAACACCTGAGTGCACCGTGATACGGGATAATGAGAAGATAGTCATACCTGCAAGGGAACTTGTCCCAGGTGATGTGGTTATCCTGGAAGGTGGGAATAAGGTTCCTGCAGATATGCGGTTGTTCCATACAAAGAACCTGAGCGCAGATGAAGCAGCGTTAACAGGAGAGTCTGTGCCTGTAGCCAAGCACACGGACCCGGTTATGAGAAAAGCGACTATTGCGGACCAGAAATGCATGCTATTCAGCGGTACGTTCGTTACCAAAGGGATCGGATATGGAATCGTTGTTGGGACAGGTGAGCACACAGAGATTGGAAGAATCGCAACACTGATAACCCAGACTCAGAAGATTGTAACACCGCTAACGAGAAGGATGGCAGAATTCACCAGGTTCCTTGTCATTGCAATCCTCTCAATCACCGTTATTAATTTTATAATGGCAGTATGGTTCGGATACGAAGTAGTGTATGCATTTCTCGCTTCTGTATCCCTGGCGGTCGCTGCGATACCTGAAGGTCTGCCTGCGATAGTGACCATGTCGCTGGCATTCGGTGTGACCGCCATGTCACGAAAGAATGCAATAATCAAGAGATTACCTGCTGCAGAGACCCTCGGATGCACCACTGTAATATGCTCGGATAAAACAGGGACACTCACCAAGAACCAGATGACGGTATCCTGGATATATTCCGGAGGACATGATTACAGGGTGAGCGGGGTTGGTTACGAACCTGTGGGGGAATTTACTCCACCCCGGATGAATGAAGATCTGGTTGAAACATTGAGGGCAGGTTACCTTTGTAATAATGCGAGTATCGTGAAAAAAGATGGATATTCCATAATAGGAGACCCAACAGAAGGCGCATTGTTAGTGTCTGCAATGAAAGCGGGTATTAATGATGGTCGGTTGAAGTTGGACGAGATACCGTTCGAGTCAGAGCAGCAATACATGGTTACACTCCATAAGGGTGATGGAGAGAATATCATATATGTGAAAGGTTCACCTGAGCGGATATTAGAGATGTGCAAGACCAGGATGGAAGATGGAAACATTAAATCGATTAACAAAGAAAAAATACATGAAAAAGCCAATGAAATGGCACAAGAAGCGCTCAGGCTGCTTGCCATGGCATTTAAAATAACTGACAAAACATCACTTGATGAGTGCGACCTCATGGATATGACGTTTCTTGGTATTCAGGGAATGATAGACCCGCCAAGAGAAGAAGCGATAGAAGGGGTGAAAAAATGCAGGAGTGCGGGTATACGGGTTGCGATGGTGACAGGAGATTATGCAAGTACAGCGAAAGCCATCGCCCATAAACTTGGAATCGATACAGACCTGGTTTTAACCGGGAATGAGTTGTCGCAAATGAGTGATGATGAATTGTATGGTGTGGTAGAAGGAATATCGGTGTATGCACGGGTTACACCTGAACATAAGTTAAGAATCACACAGGCATTGCAAAAGCATGGACATGTTGTGGCGGTTACAGGCGATGGTGTAAATGATGCACCTGCGCTGAAGGCTGCTGACATTGGAATTGCCATGGGTATCACTGGAACGGAAGTGAGCAAGGAAGCTTCTGATATGATACTTGCTGATGATAACTTTGCAACGGTTGTTGCTGCGGTGGAAGAGGGAAGGTATGTTTACGACAACATCAAAAAGGTAATTTTATACACGCTCCCGACAAACGGCGGGCAGGCGATACTGGTTCTGGGGGCTATATTGCTTGCTCCATTCCTGGTACTCTTCCATGACCGCCTTCCGATCGAACCCGTGCAAATACTCTGGATAAATCTGCTCGATGCGGTAGCACTTGCGCTGCCGATAATCAAAGAACCGATGGAGAAAGACCTACTCCTGAAACCTCCGAGGAATGTAGATGAACGGATAACCGACTCTCCATTTTTCAAAAAGGTTGGACTGATTTCTCTTGTGATGGCGATATCAGGGTTTGCTATGTATTATTACCGCGGGATGCCTGCAATTGATGGAACCCTGGTCATTGATCCTGACCTGCTCACACAGGCGCAAACTGCTGCATTCACCACTGTGATGCTTGTGCATATTTTTTATTTAATTACCGCACGTTCAATTACAGAATCTGCATTCACGTTCAGCCCCTTCTCAAACAAATGGATACTTGCAGGCATAGCAGTCACTATTGCGGCACAACTTGCAATCATTTATGCTCCCCCCTACATCGGGATAAATCCACTGAAAACTGCGCCCCTCCCGCTCGACTGGTGGGGACTCATGATACTGGCAGCACTGCCTGGGTTTTTTGTGATTGAGATTGAAAAGTGGCTGACGAAACGGTTCGGGAGAAGGGGGTAGTTTGAATGGAGAATAAGTTGGGCTGCTTTTGTGAAAACCATAGTAATATTCAAGATTAAACTGATTTACAAAGCATAGATGTCTTCCTTTCAGTAAACATGCATTGTTTCAACTATGAATCAAAATTTAACAATGGATATTCCTGACAATGGGATTGCCTTCACGTCCCAATTCCCCAGTACATCAACCAGCTTCTTCTTAAGATGGTGTTTATCGGCAGATATAAAATAATCTGAATCTGTAAGAATGGCCGTGCTTGTATGGATAGCATCAGCAGAATATAAGTTATGTTCGACAATTAGTCTCTGGGCGTTTTGGGCGATAAGGTCATCTACATGTATCAAATTGATTATACCCGGTCGGATGATGTCATTAAGTAGTTCCAACAATTCATAGATGTCCGCTTTTTTCCATTTTGCTTTCATTAGAGCCCTTGCCAGTTCAGTAAGTGCTATTGTGGAAACTTCGGCTTCAACCAAATCTTCAGTTATCCATTCTCGGATAAGTAAGGCATATTCCCTATCATCCTCTTCCCTGAACCATTTGACAATTACAGATGTGTCAAGAGTAATTTTAGGCTTATGACCTTTCATCCTCTTCCTCGCGGATTTCTTGCAGTACTTCTGACAGGTTCCTTGAATATTTTATTGCAGTTTGCTGGGCAATTGTGTCCATTTTTTTACTTGCTCTTTGTATTTCGTATTTCCGCAATAGGTCACGGATTGCCTCCCTCACGAAATCGGTCCTGTTGGCAAATAGCCCCAGGTTGACATTTTCATCGATTTGATGAAGAAGATAATCATTTACGCGAATCTGGAGTAATTTGTTGCTCATGGTGCACCACTTGTATTAAATTGTACTACTTGATGAAGTATAAGCATTTTGCAAAATTCGAGAATTAATGGATTCTTTTTATCCCATTCACTTTATCAAAATCACTGTCAAAAGATACAATCTTATCTATTCCATGCTCATGCATTATTACAACAGATGCAGGATCAATGGCAAAAAATATGAATAATCCACGAATATCATTTAAGCTCATTCTGGACTTTTCTTTTGGATTCTACCGCATCTCCATTAGATTTTACAAGACTTACTATGTCTTGCAATGTGCGTTTTTTCCTTGGTCGCACCAGTATCCAGTTGTTGGTGTTAGTCCATTCAAGGATGTCTCCGGGGATTATATTGTGGGCTTTTCGTATCGTTGAAGGTACTACTGTCTTGTAGTAAATGACCGATAGGATACTCAGGTATTATTTCGTATTATTCCAAATCATCAGAAATACCCAAAATTTTATCCAACAAATAAGAAGTTAGTTCTGGAATTTCATCAACAAAATCGCAAGAGCAGCACTAAAATATTCTTCTTCTCTACTGTTACCCCGTTTTAACGTTTTAAAAATATTAATAAAAACAAAACGTGGGGACAATTCCCTTCTCCCCGAAAGGAACTGCTCCCCACTAAAAGCCACTAACCTTCAATCACTTAACGAACAGCTCACCCACACCGGCAACGACCACATCGCCTACGTACTTAGTGAACTCCACGCCGTCAACAGCCTCGATGCCCTCGCGCTGGTACACAGGCATCATATCCTCGACCTTGCCTTTCACGATAATGGTACCCTTGGTCATCTCACTGCCAGGCATGGTAGTATTGCCCTCAATGACGATCTTGCCGCCCTTGTTGGATATACCAGGCATGATACCGGCATTGCCTTTGATGATGATTTCGCCGCCGCACATATGTTCGCCCACAAAATCATTGGCGTTTCCGAACACCGTTATCTTACCGCCACGCATGCCGCAGGCTTCGCCGCGATAGCCGGAACCCACATAGAAAGCTGCATTGCCCTGGACATTAATCTCGCCACCGGTCATCTCCTGGCCTACCCAGGAATCGGCATTACCTTTGATGGTTATGATGCCGCCCTTCATCTTTGCGCCGCACCTCATATCCACATCACCATTTATCATGATGCGCCCACCGGTCATGCCCTCACCAATGCGCTTGACACGGGGCACATTGCCGTTTATCTCTATCTTTACATCATCTGCAGCGCCAGCATTGCCATCAACCTTAATGTCGAACAACTCTGACAACGGTCTTGGCGTATTGCCCTCGTATGCCACAAGTGCGCCAATCTCACCAGCGCTCTTGCCTGCAAAATTATCCGGGGATATTATTTCACCCTCGACAGAAATCTTGAACTGCTCTTTTGGTACTAAAGTAACTGTTTGCATCCTTCACACCTCCTTTACTGGTACCCCGTCTCAAACACGACCGGATGCTCCACATACTCATCCTGGACCATGTAGTTGGCCATATTCACGGAATAATAGTTCTTGAACTTCATCTTCAGATCTTCCATCATCCGCTCATGTCCATCCGCAGGCGCAGTAGCCTTTACCCAGTAGGTTCTGCCTTTGGGGGCAGCAGTGATCTCACCGTCCTTTACCACAATCTCACCGCCCTTGATAGTATAAGCAGCGTGCCTGAATGCAGCTTCCACCTTATCAAACTCCATAGTGGCATCGGTCTCATCAGGCTTGATATCATAGATGGCAATGTCTGCATCAGCACCCACACCAAGATGTCCTTTGCCCAGTTCGATTATTCCCTGCACCTTAGCATGTGCCGCCCTGGTCTTGATAGCAATATCATACCAGTCCAGTTCCCTGTCAATACCGGCAATACATGTGCGCTCGAAAGTCTTCTCAGCAATCTTTGCCATTTCTTTCTCCCGCCTCTTCTGGCTCATCAGCATTGTCATGACCATCGGGTAGTTAACATACGGCCCGCCGTTGGGGTGGTCCGTGGTCATCAACACCTGCCATGGGTCCTTGGTCAGCAGGGCCAGTTCAAGTCCGATAGCCCACATGATACCATTGATATAGCTCTCTGGATGATATTCCAGTGGTGTGACACCTGACGAGTCCTCAAGCTCCACATCGCCATTTGACCACCTGGCTTTAAGCAGCCTGGCATTGGCATACTGCACGGGACCATCTGCGGTCATTGTAGTAGCACTGCCGAACACCAGCTGGCCCATATCAATGGTTAAAAAGTCGTTCTTGTTCAGGTAATCAGCAATTGGTTCTGCCTTTGATTCGAAATCACCCCAGTGGTTGCCACCCCAGGCATTGAACTGCACATGGGTTACGTGCAATGACTGTCGGTCCCGCTTGGATTTAATATCCTTACAGATATCAAAACTGGCAAGCGTGGTCTCGTAGTTTCCGGGCTTACCCAGATTGTTGCAGTGCAGGTGTATACTGTGAGGCAGGTTCAATTTCTCATTAGCTTCTGCCAGTTTCCTGACTATCTGCCTTGGCGTAACCTCAAAGTTTGGAACCGGGTCATCCAGCCCTGATACGTTCTTGCCGAATCCCCATGCTTCACCTCCGCCAGGGTTCACGATCTTGATACCCCAGCCGCGTGATGCCAGCAATCCCCATGCCACATATGCCGCCAGCCTGTCCAGATCATCCTCACGGATTGCGTCCATTACCATCCAGTTACTGCCGAACAGGGTCAGGCCGGCTTTATCAATGATGGGTATCTCTTCCAGTTCCTCATGGGTATGCCTTGCTTTCAGGATAGGAACAGCAGCTTCGAAAGCCGTGGTATATCCCATCTCAGCATATCCATATCCCATAGAATGTACATTCGGCACAGTATATCCGGTACGAGGCCGGGTCACTTTGGTCCTGGGTTTATTGTTCAGGCGTGAATCATCAGGCCGCATAATACGTCCTACATTCACCTTACTGCCCGCAATATGGGTATGTGCGTCCACACCGCCCGGATAGACCAGCCGACCTCCGGCATCTATGGTCTGGGCACTGCCGCCCACACTATCCACTATCTTACCATCCTTAACGGCAATATCCATCAAGTCACCGTTTATGCCATTAATAGGGTCATACACTGTTGCGTTTTTGATCCGCATTTCACTCATGACGAAGCCCCCTTTATCTCTTTTACCTTTGCAATTATCTTATCCAGTACCTCTTCATCTGACGGGAAATCAACATCCACAAGTTTACGCATCCTGAGACTCACACCATCCATTCTGTATGCAGTGCCTTCCAGTTCCACGCCAGATACCTTGGTGGGTATCACGATGTTTGCCATCTCAGTGGTCGGGTTGTGGAACGGGTCAATCTGTATTACAGGCACCTTGCCCATCCTGGCAATGGACTGGGCAGGGAAATGAGCTCCTGCATCCCCGGCAATGATAAACGCTGCATCTATCTCTTCCCGCATCAGCAGGTCATTGGAACAGGTCTCGCCCGGATTATAGTATGGAGTGCCCCTTGACATATCCACTGCATTGACAAAACCTGTCTCCCATGCGCACACGTTACCGAATCCGGTCACATTATAATGACCGCGCATGGGTAAGATACTGTGTTTTCCATAGGCGTTCAGTTCAGTGATAAGGGACACCGCATTATCGATGTTCTTATACTTACCCCGGCTCTGGGTCAGGCCCATGCCGAAATAAACAATACCGAATTTTGCACCCTTCATGGTTTCTGCTACTTCTACCAGCTTCTCCTTAGGCACACCGCCTACGGTATCCGGGACCACATCAGCCTTGCCAGCTACAATAGCCCGCAGGGCAGACAACACCATATAGTCCTCACCAGGGTTTATTTGTACATACTCGTCAGCCAGATTGGCAGTATCGGTCTTTCTCACATCAAAGACCACTACTTTCCTGGATTTACGTCCCTTGGCAGCGAAAAATCCTTTGTTAAACACTGAATACCTGCTCATATGCCTGGGATGGGCTTGTACCGGATTGCAACCCCAGAATACTACCACATCGGCCCTGTTGGCGAACTGGCCCAGGGTTCCGGTGGGCAGTCCCTTCTCGTGGACACCCAAAGCAGATGGCCCGTGACATACACTGGCTGTATTATCTATAATTCCTCCAACCTCTTCGTTGAGCAGGATACCTTTTTTCATCATCTCGCATACGCCTGATGCCCAGCCGTACAACAGCGGGCGCTTGGAATTGGCAAGTATCCTGGCAGACTCATTAATCGCTTCTTCATAGGATACTTCCCTGAACTCCCCATTTTTATCATCCCGCATCATGGGCGCCTTTATCCTTTCATGGCCCTTGATCTTGGCAGTCCCTATCTTGCAGGCATGTTTCACTTCCACAACCTTATTGTCCACTACTTCCACTGCCAGGTCATCACACAGACAACCGCAAAAAGGGCAGAGTACGTCTTTGATTATCATATTTTATCCTCCCTCATTTCAACCTGGCCATGAGTTGTGGCATGGTCGGTGCCTCTTCGCTAGATGGTTCCACTACTGCCGGAATTCCCTTGAATCCGGGCATGCCGCATCCGCATGTATTTGGGTCAACCACTGCGTTGGCCCAGGGTCCCATAGGTATGAAAATAAGTCCATCTGGATTACCATCACAAATCTTAAGTGGGACCACTACACTCCCGAAATCAGTGGCAACCTTGACATTTTCACCCGGTTCCACACCGATCTTTCCCGCATCTGCGGTGTTCATCTCACAATACCCAGCGGCATCAAAATATGCCTTTGAAGTCTTGTTTTCCAGGTTACACCCCTGGTCAACAGTCCTTCCCGAAATAAAAATTGCCTTCAACTCCATTTAATTCCCTCGTCTGAATGTGTTAATTACCGTAACATTAATTGCCCTAACATCTGTACCTAACATCTAGGCAGTTTTCCCTATGATTGGTCTTCTACTTACTTATTTAAAAAGGATGTGTTTTGTTCCGGTTGTCCTGCTCTGGAAGTGGGTCAGAACATCTCCAGTTCAATTCCTACTTTCCTCTCAATTGCTCTTCTATATATCAGGTCTGCGGTTACAACATCCTGGATGGCAAGACCCGTAGAATCGAATACTGTTATCTCGGCATCACTTTCCCTGCCTGGTTTTTTACCACTTACAATCTGGCCCAGTTCGCTGTATATCTCATCAACAGAAAAAATGCCTTTGGAGATGGGGACATTCACCTCTCCTGAATGAGACGCCTGGGCCACGGCATCTACTACTACCTTTGCCTTCTTCAATATCATGGGGTCCAGTTCTTCCTTACCCGTAGCATCCGCACCAATAGCATTGATGTGAGTTCCTGCTTTGATCCACTCAGCCTTGACCAGCGGACTCCTGACAGGGGTGGTTGTCACCAGGATATCGCAATCGCACACTTCATGAACATTTGGTTCCTTTATTATCTCCATTCCGGTTTTCTGTTCCATTTCGGCCTTGAACGCATCTACTGAATCCTCGGAAGTATCAAATATCTTGACCTGTTCAATAT
>JAKRWB010000243.1 GCA_022353185.1 ANME-2 cluster archaeon
CTGGTGTTTGCCGCTGTGTGTATGAGCGGACGACCCTGAAGTATGGTGAAGAGGGGGGTGCGGCATGTGCATATGGAGGCGGGGCATGCTGCCCGGTATGTATGCATGCAGGCGGGCCCCCGGGGTTGGTTGGTGAGGGGGTGGGGGTGTTTGGTGATGATGAGGTGGAGAGACTGCTGCATAAGGCTAATGATGGGCGGGGGGTGATGGATATTGAAGAGGTTGTGGTTTTTTTGAATCTGATGTGCCGTCTCTTTTAAGGGTGTGTTTGGTATGAAATATAGGAAATTTTCATATAATTGGCATATACAGGCCCGGTACATCGTTGAGTTATACCGGTAACTGCAGGATGGATATCATATGCATAGATGTCATGATTTTGATTTAACCCAATTATTGCAGCGTATGAATGGGTACGTTCAAAATAATTATCAAAAATGTTATCCAGAAGAAGATATATCATTTTTGTAAAAAATGCTGTGTTACATAATCCTACAAGAGAAATTAGATAATCATGTCACTTAACTTGCTGGTATTAAAAAATCTGCTTGATATTAATGAGCAGATTAAGATACGTTCATTAAGAAATCCCCGAATTGAATATTCAGGCACAAAAGACTATCCTATTAAATTATTTCATCTAGAAAAACTAATTGAAAATACGCCTGAAAAAAGAAATGTTTTCGAAATTGCAGCTTATTATTTAAAAAATATAATTATATTACAAGCGTTTCCAGATGCAAATCATAGAACAGCCTTAACTGCGACTGAAATGTTCTTGGAAAAAAACGGATACATTTTTGATTATAAAGCTGTAGAAGCTTTTCAATTTCGGAAAGAGCTTTACGACCGGAGATTACATACATACGGAACTTATGAAGAAAGACCAATAAGTGTTTTGAAAGAAGGCGATAACGAAGTATTTTCACTCTGCTTAGAGTTTATTAAAGCGCACATTATATCAGATTAGCTCAGCTCTATCAACACTTCATATCTTTTATCAAGGATACGATTTATTGTTTTGATTTCTGAATCAATCTCAGTGACCTCTGATTTTGCCACTTTAGGTTTATAGTGTATCTTAGGTGTACGCTGTTGTTTCATGATCAATTCAAAATTGATTTGCTCTTATTTATAATCACTGATGCTATTTTACGTGCCCCTTTTAATGTTTCAATTCTGATGCACCTTTACGATACCTCTGACATCTGGTCTGTGGTCGTTGGCGCATATCAATCCCACCCACCCAAAAAATCATCTAGCGGGGCGGAGCAGATTCGAACCGCACCCCATGAAAGTGCCCCAGGCGTGGACCGCGGCAAGTGCCCTCAAAGGCGGGGCATGTTGCCCGGTATGTTTGCATGCAGGCGGGCCCCCCGGGGTTGGTTGGTGAGGGGGCGTGGTTTTGAATGGGGATGATGGGCTGGGGGTGTGGGGGCGTTCGAATGATGATAGGGCGGAGAGGCTGTTGCGGATGCAGGATGATGAGCGGGTGGTGTGTATTATGCCTGTGGGAGGGTGAGTTGTGTAGGAAGGGGGTTGGTTTGGTGTGACCAGGTGGTCAATAAATCTGGTGGCAATAAAGACCAGTCTGCAAATCAGTTTAAAAAGAGAGGGGAATAATTTATTATCAA
>JAKRWB010000014.1 GCA_022353185.1 ANME-2 cluster archaeon
TCAATAACTCTCTTTGAGTTCTTCAAAATTGAACAGGAACTCACAACAAACCCAATTCAGGTAAAGAAAATAATCTATGAAAATATCCAGGACAAAAGAAAATTAGAAAATCAAAAACCATTAGTGAAATCCACCTATTATCGAGCCGTAAAACAAAAAGTCCTCTCAATGTATTGTTCAGAAATAAACAATTGGTTCAAAGCCAAAAAAATCCCTTTCCCTGAAGACTATTCAATTGAAACAAATCGCGAATCCCTCCACACAATCTTCACTTTTTCAGATCTTAAAACATATGGTGGAGCAGACATCAATGCAATTTATCAAAGACTAACCAAAGCAAAAGAATGCTTTTCAATCTATAATGTCGAACCAATACGATTTTATCCTGAAATATTATCGAAAAGCCGATTTTTAAAACGTCTTCTCAGTTCTATCCCTCCAAATCAACAATTAGATGCTCAAAAAAAAATAATCTTTGAAATACAAGCTTCATTTATAGTAAAATGTACTGACCTCTTAATCGGGGAACTTATACACAAGCAAGGTAGGATTAGGCAATCCAATAATGCATCACGACAAAAAGTAGAAAACCAACTACGTAAGAAAGCATTGGAATCAATTCGCAAAAAAATCAAAGATATTGAGGACTCTGAGAAAATTGACATAAATACACTTCACGAATATTCAAATGCTTTAATTGATGAAGAAATTCTTGCACGCATTGCATTATTTAGACGGCATTCCCATGCATATATGTTAATCCTTGAAGTTTTAAATGATCTTACGGTGAATATGACAAATGGTGTGAAGTTCCAAAAAAATGAGGTGAAGTTAACATATCAATTAGCTACAAAAGAAATAATCTGGAGCAACTTATCCGAACAAAAAAAACGTTCGATTGCCCGAAAACCCGATTTAGTAAAAGCTATTGACCAAGGTAATATGGATATTGTTCCTCTTCTTGCAATCAGCAGAATTATTGAATATATTCGAAACGGTAAAATCACATTTGAAGAAAGTTATTATTATCAAGACATCGAAGAACGTATAAAACTGATTGAATTAAATGAAAATGAGGGCTACCTAACTCCTGAAATCTTAGAACAATTTATTTCAGGAACATATCCTATAGATGGTTTTCAGTCATTTGATTCCACAACAACAGAAATAGAAGCATCCGATGATGAAATTCCAACAACATGGAATGATCTTTCAGATATATTAAATGAAGTTTCACTTTACATTCGAAACTCAAATCCAACTTGGTTCAAAGAACATCAACGCTTATTTAAAGAACAAACCGATGGACTTTTCTCAGTAGAATATGAGGAAGAGGAATTTGCCAATCGTTTTTATGATTCCATTGGATTTCTGGGAAGAAATTTCCGATATAGAGATTCTGAGGAGTTTTTTAGCTTAAAATATTTCATCCAACGTTATATTTCAGATGCTGCACTCAGGCTTGAACTGAAATTTTTGCATCAATCCATTGAACAGATAACGAATAAGAAAATTGAGTGTGTTGTTATCGATACTATGGGAGTTGATGCAAGGGTAAAAAGTATTTTATCCACCTATCATGGCAGATACCATACTATTGGTTTTGCTGACTTGCGTGCTGTTTCCATTGATATGACTCCTGTTTATTCTGGAGTTTGTCGTTCAACAGATTCAGAGGCGATGAATATTGTTGAAGTTATTGATGAGGTGAAAAAAATATGTGGAGATGGAGTTCGAATTTACACTGGGAACGGTCATACCACTACTAAAATATCAGCAGGCATGGCATTTCTGGGGCATGGAGTCATTGCTGGTGGAAGACTTCATTATGAACTTAAAAAGAATTTAGGGAAGGGAAGTATCAAAAGGCTGAAACAAAATATTGAATTGTTGAATAAAGTCGGAAAATTACTGAAAGATGAACCAGAACTGGGACGAGTAATAGCTATGCGTAAACATATTTATGTAGATGATTTGAATGTAAGAAAGATGCTTGAGGATTTTGGATATTTGATTCTGAAGAATGTTTCCCAAATGGGGTTCCCAATTGATGATATATGCAATGCGGTTGAAAGGTCAAATAATCTGAAGAAGAAAACAAGAATAGTAGAGGGAACTAGAACAAGGGTAGGACCTGCTGAAGCTGAATTGTTGCTAAAATCGGCAGAACTTATTCTTTGCATTGTGGGACTGTACCATCTTTTGAATGGGTGGAATGGGCATGGTAGTCCAATAAATTTAGCAGATGTTAGGTTGATTCGACCCGCATGACATAAATAATATATTTAATGTGTTCGTTGGTGAGAATAATATAGGAACAACTTGTATGAAAATCCAATTTTAGAAAAATATCAAAACTGTTAATTAATTCAAGAATATTTGTTCTATGAATGAGTGAATTAAGTGCACAGAAAATTATTGAGATTCATAATGAAGTTATTGATAAATATGGAGGAACAAACGGAATTTTAAATATTGGAACTATCGAATATCTTATTTTTTTGCTAAAAAAAGAAAATGATGTTTTTACTAAAGCATCATTGACGTTGCATAATATAATCACCAGTCACCCTTTTATGGATGGTAATAAAAGAACAGGATTCCAAATTGCAAATCTTTTACTTAGGCAAGAAGGAATCCACATTCATGCTAATCATGAAGAGATTCTTCATTCACTTATTAAAATCGCAGAATATAAATGTTCAGTTGAAAAAAAAGAAAAGTGGTTAAAAGAAACAGTACGCACACTACATTCTTGCTAATTGTTTCATAAGCTTGTCGTTATGTCGCATGCTATCTTCAAGGTGTTTTTTTTCTTCATTCGTAAGCACACCCGATTTTTTTTCTGTTGGCATTTGATCACGTGATTTAATTTTTCCCATTATCATCAATAAAAGAGTTATAATTACTTAATTATTTGCTCTTAAAACGGGTTTGAATATTTAAATCCCCAACCTTATGCACGGTCTATGATGCCACGCTTTTGCAAAGCGTGGTCGATGACGGGAAATCTGTATAGGTGGGAGGAGGGTGAAAGCCACTCCTTTACTCTACTTCAAACTAAGATAGGAAACTTACCACAGAGTTTCATCAGGAAATTCACATCATCGCGATCCCACACCCGGATGTCGTTCTCTTTTGCGATTCGCAGTGCCTTGGTGTCAATTCCTGCGAGGGCAATTATAAGCGTACTGTCAATTGCATATTCAATCTTGCCCAATTTCTCAACAAATCTGTTTACATCGGCTGCAGTTATGTTTCCTGACTTCACTTCTGCTATCCAGTAGTGATCACCATATCTTGCAACTATGTCAAATTCATTGCCATCTATGACCCGTTGATCGACTTCTGTAAACTTTGGCAATTTAGTGTGGTGTAGTTCCAGTCCTCCGAAATTCCTGAATAACTCCCTCACTCTTGATTCGCTTCCTTTCCCAAGTTCTCCCCGGTATGTTGTGATCATTTCCTCGATCTTCCTGTCAAATGCATCCAGCCGTTTTCCGTCTTTTATAAAAGAGAGTTCCATCTGCAGGGGATATGCTGCTAAGAGCCACGTTTTGAGCATCGGGTCCGTGATGAAATATTCCACTCCGTTTCTGGTCACAAAACCGGCCTGTTCAAGAAAACGTAAAGGGCGTGACAATTCCTGCGGCAGCTTTGTTGTATATTTGGCTATTTGTGACTGTTTTGTGCTGCCGGAAGCTACGGCTTTTAAAATCTCGATATGGAATCCTATATTTCTGCGCTGGAAAGTATTTTCAAGCGAGTCTGTGAAATACACAAAGATCTTTCCGCTGATGTCAAACACATCCCTGTCGAATGCATGGATAATAGATTTTTGATTGACCTGCTT
>JAKRWB010000244.1 GCA_022353185.1 ANME-2 cluster archaeon
TTGCACGGATGACACGGATGCGCACGGATAAAAAATAAAAGAGGGGATGAACTATTGGTGTCTGAATTTGTTAGAAAAATGGATGATATACCCAATTCAATTACTATAGAAGAGGCTCAGGAACTTTATAAAGAACTTAGTTTTTTATCCACAGACGATTTACTAAGAAGATTTACCATTTAAATATCGTGAAAAACCAGACAATGTTGACTAATTAAATATAAATTTCAACAAATGATGAGCAATAAACCAAAGAGAGCACAGAGGAGAAAAACTGATACAAGCTCTGTGTCCCTCTGTGGTTAAATTATAATTGTATGAAAATCAAAGTGTTAAGAAATTAGTATCAAATAGTATCTCCTTGACTAGAATTAAAGTTCCTGCAGCCTGCACGCTTGGAAAGAGAACCAATTATATCAAATGCTTTCCATCTGGATACCAAATGTTAGATAATATTTCTTCAGTTTTCATGTCTCTGGAACCAAGGCACTTCCGTATACTCACGGGTATTGAGGTAGGCATGAAAAACTATGAATGGGTGCCTGTGGAGGAGGTGTCCAAATACACCAAACTGGATGTGGGCCAGCTGTATTATGTCCTGAAAGACCTGGGTATCAGGGGACTGCTGAGGCGCCAGACCGTCCCATACGAGGGTTACCAGATATACTTCGAGGGCTACGATATATTGGCACTGAACGCACTGGTGAAGCGAGGCAGCCTGTCAGCGATTGGCGATGAACTGGGTGTGGGCAAGGAGTCTGTGGTCTACGAGGGGCTGCGGGATATGGTGGGGGGCCTGGGCCAGCAGCCGGTCGTCCTCAAGTTCCACAGGGAGGGGCGCACGAGTTTCAAGCAGGTGAAGCGCAAGCGTGAGCACCTGGACGGAATACACCATTTCTCATGGATATATGCGGCGCGCCTGGCTGCGAAGCGGGAGTTCGATGTCCTGCAGCGGCTGTACCCTGAAGTGAGCGTGCCCGAGCCTGTGGACCACAACCGCAATGTGATCGTGATGGCGATTGCAGAGGGGGGCGAGCTGTCCAAGACGAAGGTGCTGGACCCTGAATGGTACCTGGACAGGATTGTGGAGCAGATGAGGCTGGCGTATGCGAAGGGTGTGGTGCACTGTGATTTGAGCGAGTACAATATTTTTGTGAGCGATGAGAAGGTGACGCTCTTCGACTGGCCGCAGTATGTTGAGGTGGGGCATGAAAAAGCTGGGGAGTTCCTGGAGAGGGATGTGAGGAATGTGCTGGCTTTTTTCAAGAGGAAGTATGGGTTGGAGAGAGATTTGGGGGGTGTTGTTGGAATGTTTGGGGAGTTGGGTGAGTGAAGAGGGTTAAGTTTGAGCGAAATGATATAGTCAGCCGGGATGCTTCTTCAGCTATCATGTGCGATGAGATTTTAGGCGACCTAAGACAGCTTATAGACTCAGCAAAATCTCAGGTTGTCCAAACCGCCAATTATGTGCTGGTAGCATTGTACTGGAATGTTGGAAAGCGCATTAAAACTGAAATTCTTGGAAATAAACGCGTGGGCTATGGTAAGAAGATTGTCTCCGCACTGAGTAGAGAATTGACGCTTGATTATTAGACTGTTTTGTTTAAGTTGGAATATTCTTTACCTGACCAGTTTTCAAATTCCCTCCTACACATAAAAAATCGGCATCAACAGTGTCTTTTATAAATTTCTTTGTAGGAGGGAATACCCCTACAAAGAAATGTTACTTTCGCTATCAGTAAAGCATGTGGGGG
>JAKRWB010000245.1 GCA_022353185.1 ANME-2 cluster archaeon
GAGGAATCTACAGTGACCAGATTCTCAATGACATTCAACATTTAAAATTTGAGGGACATATCTACGAGCCCAAAACTGGTAAAAATAAATCAACATTGTGAAGGCAACTGTTAATTTTGCCCCGAAGGGTGCTTTCTTGAAAAAAAAAGACCTGGCCAGGCCAGGTCATCTTAATTCATTTAACCAACAATTCCTGTGAATTGTTGAGTACCGTCTACACAATACCCAAATACTCCAACAGTCCACATACCAGCATCGGAATCCGCGACTTCTACTGTTTCATACACTGAATCACTCTGGGTCGAACTTGCTACAATGGTACCTGATGGATCAAACAGGAACAGATCAAGATCGTTGTTCATGTTATCCCAGGTAATATTGACGACAAATTTATCGGAATTGACATCCATGCTGTAATATCCATAGGCTTTATTTCTTATCCCATCTGTGAAATTACCCGGATATGGAACATTCTTACCTACACTTACTGATATCGGAATATCAATGATCTCATCACCACATGATACAGTCAGCTCACCAGTATAATCACCATTTGCTTCATCAGTTGGTGTCAGGATGGAAGTAAATTCTGTCTGTGACATTGCCGGAATGAATAATGATTCAGGATTATTCACTATCCAGGATGTATCTTTCGATTTTACATCATAGACACCAGTATAGTGTTCTGTTGTATTATTTTCAGCATATAATGCAAATACCTCGACGGTCCATGTTCCTGACATTGGGTCCATTATCGTGATACTATCAGTAGATGGTTCCCAGAGTCCAAATATCAGCCAGTCAATATATTTGCCGTTCGGATCATATATATCTGCTGCAAGAACCGCTGTATCGTTTAACGCCACCATTGTTAACGTAAATTCAGAGGCATCATCAGTTATATCAAATATATGTCTTTCATTCCACAGTTCCTCTTCCCCTTCCTGATCAAGTCTTATTAATTTCATTGGTTCGGTCGGTCCCGGAGGTTCCGGATAAAAGTTTATATAATCCACACTGCCATTGAATCTGCCGCTGGCAGCAATATCCGGTACACTTATATAACCCTCTACCTGAACGGATATGGGATTATTATCCATATTTGTTACTGTGAAATTCTTATCAACACTGGTATTGGTCGGTATGATCGATGGGACCATCCAGTATGCCGGTTCGATCTCAAGTGAATTAAATTGCGTTGTTAACGTCAGATGTACATATTCTACTTCAGGTTCGAATATCCATGAATTAACGAGTAACATCCACCTTCCTGGCATTGGATCTATTACCGAAACTGTTGCTTCTGTCTCATCATAATAGCAATAATCCATATCTATGAATTCACCGTCCGGATCTAAAAGGTATAGGTCAATATAGCCATCGATCTGAGGGCATATCATGGTACTTGTTAAGCCCGGACAATCTTCAGGAATTTCGAAGTAATAATAGCTGGTACCTTGACCATACCATTCGGATGTTTTTAAATCAATGACATCACTGAACCGGGATCTGCCATTGACAAAGGTCATGGGTGCATCTATTAAAACAGGAACGCTGATAGACGTATCGCCTTCGTAGATCGTTACACCGCCATAATGCATTCCTGTAGATATGCCGGCAGGCATTCCTATTACAGTATTTACCTCAACGGTCTGGCGCGGTCCGATATAAATTGTATCAGTTGAAAAATTCCCTTCTATATCACCAGAAACATACAGGTCAACTGTTATATTTTCTGTACCGGTATTCGAAATTTCAATAATTTCATTACTATATTCACCAGGCATGGCAATATAACTGAGACTAATAGGTTCTACGTTCAGTGTATTCTCAACAGCCGATAATGCATTAATTCTACCTGCACCTTGAGTGATTGGACCATATCCAACATCTACAGCTGTATTCATCAATTGCTGTTTAATTTTATCAGGTGTCCAGTCAGGATGTGCCTGCAGCATTAGAGCTGCTACTCCTGACACGTGAGGTGTTGCCATGGAAGTCCCGGAAAGTGAAAGGTAATATTTATCCACAATATATTCAGTATACCACTCCTCAAAAATAGAATCAGTTGCTTTTGCCGAAACGATACCCAATCCTGCAGGATCTTCATAGATATAAGACGCACCACCGGGAGCTACTACCTCGGGTTTAATCCTGTGATCCCAGGTGGGCCCCATTGAACTATACATAGCAATATCATCCTGTTTTGTAGTAGCTCCAACGGCAATGACCTTTTCGGCACTTGCGGGTGTACTAATACAGAAGGGACATCCATCGTTGCCAGCTGCTACTATTACTACTACTCCTTGATCAACAGCTGCATTGGCTGTCATAGCCAATGGATCCGAGCCATCAGATGGCCAGTAATAGCCTCCCAGGCTTAATGAAATCACATCAGCACCGTGTTCAACTGCATATTCGATTCCTGACATGACAGATGAAGCAGTACCATAACCATATTCATCAAGCACCTTTATATTTATTAAAGAAGCTCCGGGAGCAACTCCTTTGTACTTACCTCCGGATGCTACCCCGTTTCCGGCAATAATACCGGCCACATGAGTCCCGTGACCTAATCCATCATTAGGTGAAGGCTCACCTTGTACAAAGGAAACCTGATCAATTATTTTATTCTTAAGGTCCGGATGGTTTGAATCAATACCTGTATCCACGACAGCTACTATTATTCCTGATCCGTCATACTCGGACCATACGCTATTGGCTTCAATAATAGGAATACTTTCATCCAGAAGTGCATGTACATTATAATCGAGAGAGATCTGACCTATGTTTTCAATCGCGGCAAGACCTTCAATATTTTTGGCATTTACTGTAGCAGAAAAAGCATTTGTTAATTTATAGTGCATTATGTTTTTAGCTTCAATATTTTTTAATGAAGATTGAACATTGGAAATAAATTCATTTGTTTCAATTTGGTTTATTGTAACCGTATTTGTGGTAAACCCTTTTTTTTCCATTGTAATTATTACATCTATTTCGTTATCCTTACCTTTTTCAATTTTATCCAATAATTCTGAATTAATTATTGAATTGTCAAATCTATGATACGTAAATATGGAATATCTTGATTTTTCAAATTCATTAACAGTAGTATTCTTTACTCCCATAACTGAAGGAATAAAGATACATAGAATTATAGCTATACAAATTAGTGTGCTTATCTTTTGTTTGATTTTCATTTATTAGCCTCCTGTATATAATTAAACACAAATATATTTCAATTTAATGAAATATTTCAACTGCAGTTACCTGAAACAATTATTGATTAAACCGTTTCAATAGTAACACTTAAAAATTTTTTAGGTTTATTCACCCCCACCATTTTTTTTAAGTATCAGGCATCATATAACTGGTAATACTTAAATATTTCTATAAATAGTTGAATTCATTTAGATAATTATATTATTATATTCAAATGATTATATTAGAGTATTTATTTAGCTTATACACAACTCATTTCGGAGCAATTCTTCCAATCCATTCTTTCCCTGCAGCCCCCATGACACCAGTAAAGAGGATCTTCTTCATAGACGCCCTTACATTCCACATTGTTAACCACCGATTTTCGTCAGCCGTTTATATTCCATATCAAATCTACTATTTTTGCATCAAAACATCTAGTCCAGTAATCTTTTTTCATGGAATATAGCTCTAAAATATGCTCCATTTAGGGGTAGTGTCCTAAATTACGTAATCTTACCCTTGTTTTCATCATTCAAGTCCGTTACTGATATTGATTTTAAGTATTATACCAGAATTCTACAAATTGTCCTACTACATAACGATTGAGACTGTCGGAAAAGTGTTAAAACATAAACATTTTAACCAACATTTGTAATTAAAACGCCATGCTGCGATGCACCATATTTATTTAATAAGTTGAAATACCTCGAAATATGGACTTTTCCGACAGTCTCCGATTATTAGGTAAAAGCCACGATTTATAGCACACCACCCATTTATGGAACATAAAAATCTCGAAATCCAACTATAAACTAACGTCATGGGTCAATTATGACAAGTGTAGATACTTATCGGTCATTTGGGAGTTTAGTAAATCCAGTTATACAGCGAATAGTTCAGATGCAGATGCGACTACAAATCCGTGTAAATCAGTGAAATCCGCGTCATTTTATATTTCCAGACACAGATT
>JAKRWB010000246.1 GCA_022353185.1 ANME-2 cluster archaeon
CTCCGGTAGTGTAGTCCGGCCAATCATTCCGGCCTTTCGAGCCGAAGACTCGGGTTCAAATCCCGGCCGGAGCACTTAAAAAAACTTTATACTCCTATTTATTGATGCTGGTTTTTTTGGGAAAATCTGTTAAATCGTATATCCTTTTTGGTTGGATAATGTCTTATTGAATTTGTCATGGTTGCCCAGGGGATATCTCCCTTGAGATTAGGTTCAATCTTATGAGCCTGAATGTATCTCCTCACCTTCATCCATCTACTTTGACAGCAATACCGCCGCCTATAGATACAGCACCGCTGGCCATCACACTCAACCGACAACGTGATTGCCTGTGAGGTTGCCTCACCAGGGCTTTACTTCTGGTCCAGTCTATGTATTCGGGATTGGCTCTTAACCTAAGGACCGGCTTTGGAAAGATGATATGCAAGGGTTTCTGTTTTCTTCGACGCTTGTGTCCAGATTCTGTCGGGTTGACAAGCGTAAATGATATTGGATATCGTATCAATAAGACTATTTATTCAACTGGTCAGCTTGATCTCAAAGGATGTCTAGGTAGCTGCTGGCACTGTCAACCATCCCACAGTATCGTAACATTGTTATATCTTAACACAAAAAAAGAATATGACAGGGTGAGGATACAGGGACTTCCAGTCCTGCGATAGAGGAAGATGTGATAAAATCGAAAATAAAAAGAAAGCCTGCAACTGCAGTCTATTTGCCACTTGATTCATCCCCCCCCTCAAATCTCAGGTCCGTGGGATCCATCCTCTGCCCACCAGCCGGATCCAGATGATATGCTGCCTATACATACGGACAATTTTAGTACCGGATCGCTTACCATGATGAAGCAATTATCATACACAGCATCCTTCATCAGAGCCCTATATACAACCGTTCCTCCTCAACTTCACCCATAACATCTTTCTGAGGATTGTCGCTCGAAGTCAGTAGAACCTTAAAAGCAGTCTTAATCATGCTGCAGTCCTGATCTTTTACCCGCCCTCTCAGAATGTTATAAAGCATCGACCTGGAAAAGGGGATTGTTACCGAACTGAGCAGTCTGTCAACTGCAGTTTCATCAAGCTATTCCAAATCCACAGCATGGTTCAACTCTAATAATCTCGGTATAAAATCAATGATTAACATCAAGAAAGCCCCTTCAGGGCAAAATTAACTGTTGCCTTCACAATGTTGATTTAATTTCCCCAGTTTTGGGCTCGTAGATATGTCCCTCAAATTTTAAATGTTGAATGTCATTGAGAATCTGGTCACTGTAGATTCCTC
>JAKRWB010000247.1 GCA_022353185.1 ANME-2 cluster archaeon
GTCTAAAGTAGTTTGGATTAAACATAGCAAAGTCTGTTATATGATGTTAATTTAAGTAGCAGCATCCATGTTTAGTCCTCTACAAGAGCATGAAAGATGTTCGTATTTATCCACCTTTTCATATCTTATGAATTTATGACATTTGGAACATTCGATTTGATTTTCTATATCTTTCCATTTTTGAACAATGCCTCTAATTTCGGAAGAACTGTAATCAGTTTCCAAGTCTTTCCAATGATCACAGAAATTTCTAAATCCGGCATCGGCTTCAAAATCTGATATCTGTTTTCCAAGGGAATGATTTGGATTTAACTTTTTCTTCATTCTAGTTTGAAATGCTTGTAATAGTTCTGAAAGAGAATATTCATTTCTTTGTTTGAATTTAACAGAAGCCTCCAAATTTTCACATAATTCTTGAAGTGTCCCTTCTAAATATCTGCCCAGATTCCACCCCGCCTCTGCAGGCCTATCTTCTAAAAGCGACTCCTCGATTTGCTCGTAAGTATTCTTTCCTACTTTTACTTTTGGTCCTATCATGTAATCCCAGCCTAAAAAGTGTATTCTTTTCCAATCTGGGAAGCTTTTTTGAAGACGATTAAGCCAAATTGAATCATGGGTAAGAAGTAAAATCTGATAATCTGAAAAGCATGCAGATAATAAATCAATTACTCGTGGTCTTTTGTAAGTGTCGAAACTATTGATCACATCATCAAGTATTATAAATTTAAAATCTGGGTTAAAAATTTTAGCAGAAGCTAAGAATATAGAGAGTCCAAAACTATTCAACTGTGATTCGCTCAAGAACTTATAAGCAGGACTGATAGGTTCGCCACCAAACATAACTTCAAGCTCAACGGCTTTATCATTCCCTGAATACAACTTCAGTTTTGGGTCACCTAGAGTATCACTGTCGGGCTCTAAAGTTCTAAAATATGCTGATACATGAGTAGAAATTGAATCAAAAGATTCTTGTACACTCCTTTTTGTGTCTCCAACGTAGTCATTCTTTATCTTTTCATAGGCAGCCTTTATCTCTTCAAGACTTAAAATATTCTTATTTAATCTATTCCATTTTAGAAAACTCTGTTGTAACTTATCTGCCGTCTGAAAATCATCAACCAATGCTTTTCGCTTTTCGTCGTTTTCAAGATTTTGGACTTGGTTTAAGATATATTCTTTAATTTTGCTTTCTGAATCTAATATATATTTAAACTCTCTCGTGTCTACCCTAACGAAAAAATTAAATTTACTATCCACATTTTCTATTTTAACCTCCATAGCATCCTTGCATTCATTTAATGACAAAATAAGATTGCTTAAATTCTCTTTGAATTGTATGATTGGCGGTTCAACGGTTTTCCCCTCTAAATGCGTAATTGCATTGTCAATTTTCGTGATTATTTTACTAATTGATGATAAGAGCTTCTTCTTAATCATCTCAAGTTCTTTTTTCTTCTTACTTAATTCATCTAACGAATTTTGCTTAGTTCTAATATATTCAATTAAATTTCCCTCGTATGTTTGATCACATAGGGGGCATTTTTCATATAGCTCAAACGATTCAATCGCTCCTATACCCTTTTCGTACAAATCCAAAAGAACGAGTTTTGATATTTCCTCTTCATCTTGCTTGAACTCTGCAAGGTCAGATTGAAATTGTGAAATATCTGAACGTATATCTCCCATAGGATAAAAATTGTCGATTATTCTTTTGATATCATCCAATAGAGATAATTTTTTAGCATTTTCATCATTCTCTACTTTTGCCTTCAAATTTTCAAAGCTTGTATTTACGTTAGATAATTCATGAATAGATTCAATGTCATGTCGATTAAAGATAATATTTAACATTTTCATAAAGTTATCTAAGCCATGCGGTTCTTCTCCCGAAGCTTCACTATATTCCGTGCTAGAAACATTCCTATCTCTCTTAAATCGTTCTATTTCTTCTACTAAGCGATTAGTGCCCGTTTTCAATTGATTCTGAATCTGAAGAGCATCTCCAAAACCCATTTGAGAAGACAATAATTCGTATTTCTTTGCTTTTGTCTCGTATACAAATTCAGTAAGATCGCGATACCTAAAATGACACGGATGAAGAATAAGGCAACTCACGAATAATAATTTACCCATTTTCCCCCCCTGATTTACAAATTGATTTTTCATCAAATGACAACTAGCA
>JAKRWB010000248.1 GCA_022353185.1 ANME-2 cluster archaeon
GCAGAGTTGATAGAAAAATATTTACCTTACACCGTCTTACAAGTAAACCATGCAAACCATAACAATCAGTGCCAAAGGACAGGTAGTAATACCTGCCAACATAAGGAAAAAGCTCAATCTGAAAAAAGGAGAAAAACTGGCCATCATTGAAGAAGAAGGTTATATCAAAATGATACCCCCTGCGGACCTTACTTCGCTTTGTGGAGCATGGTCTGACCTTGATACCAGAACTATAAGAAAGCAGATAGAAGACATGCGCGAAGAGGAACGGTGCTGATGAACAGGATTCTTATCGACACCATGCACATAGCTGATATCCTGATAGACGACTCATATATTGAACTTGCCAAAGCATTGCAGAATAAAAAAATAACCGGCCTGGTTTCGGTAGTTACTCTCACAGAATTAATAAAAATTCGTGGTAAGAAAGATAATAAGCAGACGCACAGCGACCTCAACAATCTTATCACCTCCAACCTGGTCTTTGTGGATGTGAATGACGCAATCGCTATACGTGCCGGCGAACTGCGCCTGAAATATGACATTCCCACTATTGATTCAATCATTGCAGCCACAGGCATAGTAAATAATGTTAAACACATTCTAACAGACGATAATCACTTCAAACCGCTAATAAACACAATCAAACCTATTGATTTGAAAAAAGCTCTAAAACTTGTTTTAAAATAACCAATTTCATCCCAGAGGCACCCCCACCCCTGTCCAGGGCGAGCCATCACTGGCTGGCGGCCGGGTATTCATTTTAGGCTGGTTAGTATTGATGAAGTACCCCCTGCATTTGAATAAAGAAATACCAGTTGTTCATGCACTTAACCCTGCACCCGCAGCCCGTCAGGGCGGCTGGGTGGCAGCCAATCGCTGGATTCATATTGCCACGGTCCAGAGGGGGGATAAGGTAAATCGGGTGTCCACTCTGGTTCAGACTCCTGCCCCTCTCCTGCACTGGTGCCTGCGTGCGGGTGGTGGTGCGCTGGATGTTGGGGTGGGGTAGATGTATATGGTTGTTGTGCGTGGAGTGCTGCCATGGTTGTTAAAATATATAAATTGTGTAATACATACAACATTTAATCTGCGTAAATCAGCGTAAATCTGCGTCTAAAAAATAATTAAATCCAGGCATCATCCCTTCTTCCCTTCTTCTGCCCCCCTCTTGAAGCACTTACCCGACTGCCCGGACATGCTTCTGCTAATCTGGGATGGGTGTGGATGTGCTGGATGTTG
>JAKRWB010000015.1 GCA_022353185.1 ANME-2 cluster archaeon
TAGTCCACGTCTGCTTTTGGCATTACTCAACATTAAACTCTTCCACTTATATGAGGTTTCGGGAGTTAAGTGGATACCCCACTAACTTTATTCTACTTTTTGAAGCATCGTAGGCAGTAATTAGAGATTGTCGGAAAAGTACCTGAAAAGCGCCTAAATTGAAACTTCCAGAAATATTGTTAAAACTAATCACTATGCTGCGCCCGATCAAGTTTAGACAGTAAAGGTGAAATATTCGAAAATTAGGCTTTTCCGACAATCTCAATTAAACGCAACTCATTGGTACCAGTAGGCTCTAAGATTAACATC
Organism: ANME-2 cluster archaeon; assembly: GCA_022353185.1. Taxonomy (GTDB): domain Archaea; phylum Halobacteriota; class Methanosarcinia; order Methanosarcinales; family Methanocomedenaceae; genus Methanocomedens_B. The sequence continues at coordinate 310 of JAKRWB010000015.1, forward strand.
AATATCCTTCCCTACGATTCACCCAATACGACATATCTTAACCGACCATTGGATGATATTCTCTGCGGGATAAAACATCCTTCAAGAACATTGTGAACTTCTGACAGGGTAACATTATGTCTCCTTATGTGGTCCAATGTATTTTCACCATACACCAGTACAATTTTATTCCAATTTACCATTGTTCACCCAAATTTTTTTGAAAGGATGCAATATCCATAACTCTATAAAACCGTAGCTATTTGAGTGTTAATTGTCTGGCAATACAACAAGACTATATACTTTTGATTCAAAAAAAGATATTGTATGCCACATGTTAAAAATATCTATGCGACCATCACTAACCATGTACAATTAGTCGGGTACAGGGATATTGTTGAAATCCACGCAAAAGCCAGGGGACTGGGAGGTTTTGTGTTTAATGACATCGATGGTTCTGTTAAGTTAATGGCAAGTGGTCTGGATACCGCTATAAATGGATTTTTTCAAGACCTTAAAGCCCAGCGGCCTGATACCATAATCGATTCAGTTGAGATTGCTGAAGATATTACATTACCATCTCCTTTTGGCAGAATTGTAATAGATGAGATGCGTGAGATTAGTGAAAGATTGGATAAGGGTAATACGATTCTTGGTCAAATGAATGTTAAACTTAACCAACTTGATCACTTGGACCAATTGGACCAGTTGAATCAACTTGATAAGTTAGATCAACTTGGAAAACTTGATTCTCTTGATGTAATTAGTAGTAAACTTGATACCCTACCTGAAAAGATTGCCGAAGCCATTAAAAGGTGAGGGTATAAAATGTTGTTTTGGAATGAGATGGGTTATTTAAATCCCATCTTTGAGAACTTTTTTTTTCTAAAAAATCACTAACAATATCATCTTTTCTCAAAATCACCCCTAATTTTCTCCACATCTAAAACCCATCTTCCTCTGAATTGCACCCCCTACCGATATTGTTTATCTAATTGATATTTTTATAATATATTGTAAATGTATGTATACACTTTTTTTAATAAAATC
>JAKRWB010000249.1 GCA_022353185.1 ANME-2 cluster archaeon
ATCATATTGTCCTGATATCTTTGCATCTTCCCAGGTATTATTGATAAATTCGATATTTTCCAGATTTTCCTTTAAGGCAGCATTCTTGAGATAATCCAGCATACCTGCAGACGGTTCAATCGACACTACCTTTTTAACTTTTTTAGCTAGTGGCATCGTAAGTGCTCCTGTGCCAGCGCCAATATCCAGTACTGTAGTCGTTGTATCGATATACTCCTCAAGCCTGTCAACAACAGGTGAGCGGTATGCATCATGTCCACGATTATACCGTGGCGATTGATCATCCCAGTATTTGTTGACCGAGTTTGCCTGCTGAGCAATATCATCCATCCAGCTGGACTCCCGCATCCCCTGTTCCCAGAGTTGGGCCCAGTCTGGCATACCTGTTTGATCATTGAGAGCATCTCCAATCCTTCTGCAGGCTATACCTGCGATGCACGGATCCGCACCCAACGGCTCTGCATACACAAGTTCAACGTCAATTCCACCAAGCTGTATCATAGTCCGGTTATCACCTTCATTGATCCCGAGAACTCGCGGAATATCTTTTGTGGTGTGAACACCCGGCGCCAGGAAACAGGGCAGTGCCACAATCCTGTTAACTCCGGTTCCTTCAAAACTTTTCAGCCCTTCATGAAGGGTCGGAGTATCAATATTTAAAAATGCGGTTTTAACGACCGTATTTCCATTGCATTTTCCTATCATGTCGGCCACAGCATTCACAACCTCTTTATTATAGGGAAGTGAACTGCCATGTCCGAGTACCAGTATTCCTGTATTATTTTCCATCATATCAGCCCCTTTAATGAACTCCCATAACAGTGAGAATCGTAGTGATCACCTTTTCATCATACTGGTCTTCAACGCCCTTGCCCGGATCAGCGTGTCTGACCTTGAACATCCAGTTACCGGATTTATCCAGTTTGATTAATGCAGTACCATCAGAATCAGTAGTTGCTTCAACCGCATCACCTTCACTACCGCTACACGCAGCAGTTATCACAGCCCCGGGGAGTGCTGCACCATCATACAAAACTTGCAGTCCGATCTCTTCTCCGGCATGATAATGCCTGTAACCGATTGGAATGATCTCCAGCTCGTGTCCGAGTACCGGATTAAGATCTTTCGATCCATGTCCAGAGATGATGGTCCTGGCATACTGGTAATAATAACCGCTGCTTTTCACATTCTCGTAATCGCTCTTTGGACCTTTATGCCATCCATCATCCGTGACCGTGTATATCCCGGCATCATATTCAAGCGCAACAGTGTGATAGCCATCGAGAACCGGATCAAATCTTACAATAAGGCAACCATCCCCTGAATCTACTGTGAGATCATGTTTCTTATTTGCTGGATCAAAAACAGCCGCTTTCACGCCTTTGATATCTGCTAATCCATCGATTGCCATGTTATGCCCAAAGAGCACTTTACATTCAACCGTCTCTCCTACATGCACATGCTGCATATCGTGTTCAAGCCAGATCTCATGCCCGCGCACAACATCTGGTATATTTTCATCTGTCATTTAATATTCCTCCTGATAATAATTGCTAAAATCAACATGCATATCAGCGATAGAGCACCGAATCCAGGCAATGCTTGTGATATTCCGGATACACTCTCTGCAGTCGCTAATTTTGTGGTCTGCTCTGGTGTAACAGTCGCGGCCGGAGTTGCTGTTGGAACCGGTACCATTCCAGTACCACCCGGTCCTGTGTTGTAAGAATTGGTTGATGAAGTGGTATTCAGTGGCGTAGAATTTACATTGCCGGATTCATCGATAAGAGGTACTTCCGGGCATTCAGGACAGTCTGGACAATCCAGTGTTTTTGTGGAATAGACATAGCTCCAGTAGCCCTTACTGGAGACTTTTAACTTTATCCAGTCGTCCAGAAGATCAATTGTTTCATCAAGCGAGCACGAAATCGTTTTGGAGTTGAAGAGTATAACATCATCTGCGCTTCCAGGATCGGTTTTGTATTCAAAAGTATCTCCTGACCCGATCACTGTAAATTCAACAACATCACTGTTCTTGGCAAGTTCCAGTGTCACCATTTCACCATTCAGATCAATGTCGCTGACGGTGAGGGTATAGTTCTGGTCGAGTTCCCATATATCGCCTATTGA
>JAKRWB010000016.1 GCA_022353185.1 ANME-2 cluster archaeon
ACTTCGGAGGTTTATGGGGACCCGCTGGTTAATCCACAGCCTGAGACCTACTGGGGCAATGTTAATCCCATCGGGCCGCGGGGGGTGTATGATGAGGCAAAGCGGTATGCTGAGGCGATTACGATGGCATATCACAGGTCACACGGGATTGATACGCGGATTGTGCGCATTTTCAATACCTACGGGCCGCGCATGCGTGCGGACGACGGGCGGGTTGTGCCGAATTTTATTAACCAGGCATTGAAAAGGGTGAGGATATTACGGTGTACGGGGATGGGAGCCAGTGGTGGGATTGGGGGAAGGGTTGGAGAGGACTGTGGAGTATTTCAAGTCCACGCTATAAACAAAGTTACGCTATTAGCTTGCGGGGAAATTCAACGGACTTCCCTGTGCTTGCTGATTCCAGAGCACCTTCTGCCATAACTACAGCATGCATTCCAATAGTACCATCAGATATAGGTTTTGTCCTATCATTTATACATTTGATAAAGTGGTTAAGTTCTTCTTTTAACGGTTCAGCATATGGAATGGGTATCGTGTACGACCCCTCGTTTTCGACACTGAAGGCAGTCTTGCTGTTGAGATTCTGCTAAAAAATGCGGATATTGATGTCATGGTGTCCTTATCTTTTAAAGTTTGACATAAAATGTTAAAGGCATCTACATAATCTATGTGCTTTTGTGCAACTTCCCACGCCTCATCAAATACATTTCTATCATGGCGCAAGGCAACCCGGACCTTGTAATGTTTATGTGTATCCAGTATTTCTACTGCTTTGAATTTTAGCAGGATGTAGGTAATTTCATCAATTGCAACGGATGATGTGGATGCATTTATGTTACAATTTTCAATAGCACTCATGAATTTTGTGCATTATTTTCTGTTTGTAGCATCTTTACTATGATGACTTACTAAAATAGTTGAATCGATGTATATCCTCTCAATGCCATTAAAGTCATTGAGATTCATTCGATCACTCTTGCTTCAACCATTCTGCCAAATTCTTCATCCATATTCATCTTCCCGATCTTGACTAAACCGGCAGTATTTTACTAGCCATACGAATACAATTTCTTAAACCGGCCGATAAAATCTAAATTGTATGCAGAAAACGTAAATAATTAAGAAAAATGTATA
>JAKRWB010000250.1 GCA_022353185.1 ANME-2 cluster archaeon
CATCCGGGTTATAGATGGTAGCAATATTGACCAGTGATTCTTTCAGGTTGGAAGCACCGCCGAACACAGCAGTACCTTCATAGAAACTGCTGCTGGTAGCTAAAGTAGGTTCACGGTAATGCCTGGTCAGGCACATCCTCAGATATGACAGGCAGCCCTGTGACCCATGAGAATGGGGCATACAGTTGTGCACACCCATGGCAGCAAACGTAGCCCCAATGGGCATACAGATCTTTGCCGGATTGATGCAAACCGCCTGGCGTTCAATTTCTTCTGCTGTAGTATAATCTAACATTTTCCATACCTCCTATGCCGCCTTCCATGGAGGGTTCATTAATTTCCATGTGGGGGAATGTATTGCCATATCCACATCCCTGGCAAAGTTCAACACACCTGAAAAGCCGGTATAACGGCCGCTGTAGTCGTAAGAGTGTATCTGCCGGGATGGGATACCCATTTTTTGAGCCCAGTATTTATCTTTGATTCCCGAACAATACAGGTCCGGTTTCAATTCTTTAATCAGGAATTCGGTTTCATGATGGTTCAGATCATCGACCACAATGACACCTTCTCTTAGTTCAGGCATCATACCGTCATACTCCATCAGCCCGATCTGTTCCTTGAGTTCGGCCATTCTCTCGGGAGTAATAGGAGGCTCCACACTGGCATCTTTTTCATAGTGTAGATCTTCAAGTATGGAACTGGCAACCTTCTTCTTCATCGTTGATAGAATCTGCCGCCCTTCATAATCATCCCTGTGGGCGAACTGGTATCCTGCCATCACTACACTCATGCCAATATCCTCGAACAGGTTGGTATAATGGTGACTCCTGGACCCTCCGGCATATACGAATGCGGTCTTCCCCTGGAGTTTCTTTTTATAGTGTTCAAGTCCGGGCTGGATCTTTGCCATCTCATCCTTAATGATCTCCTCAGTATTTTTCGTGACTTCCGGATCATCAAAGTACTTGGCCATCTTCCTCAATGATTTAATGGTCTGCTTAGTACCGAGGTAGTTCACCTTCAACCAGGGAATACCGTACTTTTCTTCCATCATCCTGTTGGTGTAATTGATGGACCTGTGGCACAGCAGGATGCTCAGCTTTGCCTGATGTGCTTTTGCAATGTCATGGAAGGAAGCATCCCCTGTCAGGGTGGAAACTATACGGTAACCGATCTTTTCAAACAGGGGTTTGATCTCCCACAGGTCTCCGCCGATATTATATTCACCAAATATGTTGATATCGAATGGAGTAGGATCTTCCAGTTCTTCGGTACCTACCAGATGTTCCATTAATATATTGCTGGCAATGTGGTGTCCTGCTGACTGGCTGACACCCCTGTAGCCTTCACAACGGGCTGCCATAACCGTGATACCATGCTCCTTTCCAGCTTCCAGTGCTACAGCATCGATATCGTCGCCGATAAGTCCAACAGGGCATGTGGCAAATATACAAATGGCTCCGGGATTGAATATCTTGACAACTTCGTCAATAGCCTGCTTGAGCTTCTTCTCGCCTCCGAACACAACATCGGTCTCTTGCATGTCAGTAGATACGCAATATTGCATGTAATTGTCCTGTCCATCCACGGCTTTTGCGAAATTGCGCCGGGTGCCCCAGGTATAATAACCACAGCCTATGGGACCGTGGGTCAGGCATACTACATCTTTGATAGGTCCAAACACCACACCCTTGGCTCCTGCATATGCACAGCCGCGGTTGGTTGCGATTCCAGGGATCACTTTTGTATTTGCTTCAATGTGATTCTCTATTTCGCAGCTTTTCACAGCCAAATGCTTGCGCCTGTTCTTAGCTACCTTCTCAGGATAGATCTTAAGCATATCATCAATGAGCTTCTCACTCTTTTCAACTGCAACAGAACTCATTCTATCATCACCTCTCTACCCACAGTTTC
>JAKRWB010000251.1 GCA_022353185.1 ANME-2 cluster archaeon
GAAGCAATTAAGAAAGCAGAGCGAACTGATGGTTTATGGACGATTGTCACAAATACTCCGAGCAAAGGGGATGATGAGAACGGATTTACAGAAGATGACCTGATTCGTGCATACAGAGACAAGAACCAGATTGAACAGGCGTTCAAAGACGTGAAATCATTCATTAAGATACAGCCGTTCAATGTCTGGACGCCAAAACATGTCAGGGCACATTACACGATATGCGTACTTTCGTATCTGCTTGATATCACGATCGCAAACCGCTTGAAGGATGTGGATATCGGGGTAAGAAGTACGCAAAAGGTGTATGAGATATTGAAAGAGGGAATAATCGGAAAAATAACAGTGGAGGGTACGGGTGACGAGTTTCTCAAGTTAAGGAGTCCTCAATCGCAGCAGAAAGCGATATTGGAGTTGTTTCAAAGTGAAAACGTTATGAGGAGGGGATATCTAAAATCGATGGGAATTAAATGAAGAAGATTACGACCAACAAATAACAGAAATTTTGGAGGCATGCGGCCATACGATGGGGGTTTTGATTTTTGGGTGGGAAACTTGGGTTTCAAGTCAGCTTGTCTTTTAATGCTCGCGCACAATTAAAATGTGCGCGCACATTTACCGCACATTTAATTTTTCTCATAATATGCTCCATGCCCTTTCCCCTTCAGTCCAATGAATTTTCCGAGTGTTAGTTTTTGAATCAACCTTACAGCTTGATATCTACTTACACCACAAACATTCCTCGCTTCTTCATTCGTAATCCACCCATTAGAATCAATGTAATTCTTCAATAACTGAAGTTTTTGTTCTTCAGATAGTCCTTTAATCCGGGTATATTTCTCTTTATCACCTAATGAAGAGAGTATCTCATGGCCCAACTGGTAATAGGTCCCTCTTCCAGTTCCGACCCGTTCAAGGAAAACGCCTTCCATCAAGTTGAGCGTTTCAGAGGCTTCTTTTTGTGTCCGCTGGAGTATTGTTGAAGCTTCTGTTGCTGAAATCTCGTCATATCGTCTTAAATGATGCAATATTATTAGTTCTTCAAGTCTCCAACCATGCCCTTCCCTGGCTTTTTTCCCTACAAATTTTGCCATTGCTTCATCAAAGGTGCCATTCCTGAGTATGACTTCCACCGCTCCATCAATCTCGGGATATATAGGCGGCAGTTTACCATAGGATAGGAGCCTGCGGTACATTCTGTCCACACCGAGACCTCCTCTATTTACTGCACCGATATGCTGGAATATCTCAGCTAAGAGGGGGTTGCGTCTTACTGGTGGATGGGTGAGGACATTACAGCAATCCCCGCTAAGATTGTAAACGCACGCATCTAAAGGGTTGCTAAGGCTTACTATTTTATACTTTCGTAGACACTGTATATAATATTGAATGATAAAGCTAATAATTCCAAGTAATTATTAGCAATCTTCGAACTTCAGGGATGGAATTATGTATACATCAAAAAATAAAACTTAGAAAAAATCTGAACGCTGATTCATTATTCAGCCTTGTTCGTTCAGGTTTTGAGAAAATAAAAGACCATCGGTCAAATAACACCAAAATATCGCTAGCCGATGCACTTATGTCGGGTTTTGCTATGTTTTCGCTCAAAGATCCTTCATTGCTCGCTTTTGAAGAGAGACAATCTGAAAATACGAACTTAAAGTCGATCTATAAGATAAATAACATACCTTGTGACACTCATATGCGTACAATCTTAGATAAGGTTGACCCTGCTGATATAGAGCCTTCATTCAGTCATATTTTCCACAAGCTCCAGCGTGGGAAGGTTTTAGAACCAATGGTCTTTATGAATCGCTGTTATCTGATTTCTATTGATGGTACCGGCTATTTTTCTTCAAAAAAGATTCATTGCGACTCTTGTTGTACGAAAACAAACTCAAAAACAGGTGAAATCACCTATCAGCATAAAATGTTAGGTGCAGCAATCGTTCACCCTGATATCAAGGAAGTAATTCCATTAGCACCAGAGCCAATCATCAAACAGGACGGAGAATCGAAAAATGACAGCGAACGCAATGCCAGCAAGCGTTTATTAGCGAAATTAAAGAAAACGCATCCGCATTTACGCCTCATTGTAATAGAGGACGGATTAAGCTCAAATGCTCCGCATATTCATGAATTGAAAAAACATCAAATGCACTATATTTTAGGAGCAAAAAAAGGCGACCATGCCTTTTTGTTCGATTACGTTGAATCTGCTGCAAAAGAAGGTTTAACGACAGAAATTGAAAATGAAAATGATGATGTTGTTCATCAGTTCCGTTTTATCAACCAGGTTCCTTTGAACGCGTCTAATCAAGATCTACTGGTGAATTTTGTCGAATACTGGCAAATTACGCCCAAAAAAACGTTGCATTTCAGTTGGGTCACGGATATGCACGTTACAGAAGAAAATGTTTTCAAGATCATGCGCGGTGGCAGAGCACGCTGGAAAATCGAGAATGAAACTTTCAATACGCTCAAAAATCA
>JAKRWB010000252.1 GCA_022353185.1 ANME-2 cluster archaeon
GATCTGTTCAATAGTGGTGATCTTAAGGATACTGCCAGTTTACTTACTAAATTATTTGATGCCAAAGATCATGTATCCCTTTTTATCTATGAGTCTTTTTCTTCGACTATGAAGGAACTACTTAAAAGATTTGATGGATCAGGACCTTTATCACCATTACTTCAACAAACATTAATTGATGAATTGAACCGGTTGATCCAAAGCGGTAATATCTATGAAGCAAAATCCTTTTCAAAAGTGAAATTAAGTAACAGGACAAGAGTATTGATGCAAAAACAAGAATTACATGGAGAAGCTCATATACTTCTAAACAGATCGCTCCTTGAAGATGCCTACCCCGATGAACTTGAAAAAATGACTAACCGCGCTAAGGTTATCAGGGCGATAGTAGATCAATCTACAAAAGAAGAAAAGGTCAGGATAATCATAGTATCCAACAGGCGGGATAAATATAAGGCACTTATAGAACTGGTGAAAGAATACCTGGATCCCAGGCGTCTTATAGGAACAGCAATAGAAGTGAGGAGTCCCGTTTATACTGGTATTGGGATTCATGTAAAGATAGAACTTACTTCATATGAAAAAGGAGAGATTATCCAGGAGAATGTAAGAACAAGGATCTTGAATTATTTTGATCCTTTAACAGGTGGTTCCAAAGGCAGCGGATGGCCCTATGGAAGACCCCTTATCATTTATGAGGTAGTTCAGGTGGTGGAAGATACCAACGGCGTTAAACGGACTGTCAGTATAGTAATCGATAACGATGTTGATCTGAAAATAAAGCCTATTGACGGTCTTCTTGATGTTTCGGTTGAAATAGAAGTAATGGAGGAAGTTGCAGGCGATGAATTCTCAAAGTAAATATATGGAGTATCTTCCCTCAGTATTTTATGAGACAGTAAAAGACGGAAAAGTTCCTTTTATCACACAATATCTTAAAATATTTGAAAAGATATTACGTGGAATTGATGATGATGCATTAAATGGAAGAAAGGGTATTTCAGAAGTGCTTGATATCATTCCTGAATTATTTCATCCCCGATTCTCATTCATATTTGATGAAACGTCTTTTTTGCATCCTATCGAGAAAAATAACAAAGAACTCTTCAGGAAATATTTCAATACTGATATGGATACGCAAGGGTTTATGAATATATATATAGATGAATTTTTAGAATGGCTGGCAAGCTGGGTAGCCCTCGTATTGAAAGAAGACTGGGATATTGAAAAAAAAAGAAAGGTTATTGCTGGTATCATTCCAATATTTCGAATGCGCGGGACTAAAAAGGGACTGGAAGAATATCTATGGATCTATACTGGAAATAACGTAAATATTATTGAAGAAGTAGAACCTTTTCAGGTAGGGATAAGATCGACTGTTGGAGAGAATACAATATTGGGTGGACTACCACCCTATTTTTTTATAGTAAATGTGGACCTGCCTGCATCTGATAATATAACCATAAATAACAAACGAAAGGTTATTAAGAGAATTATTGACTCAGAAAAACCTGTACATACAAATTATTCGATAAATATTAAAATAGAACATTCATGACAATCTTTTTTTATGGAGATAATGTATGACGATTAAAAGGTTGAACTATTTTACCGGACAGTTCTTAGAAGAAAATGATTTTAAGGACGAACAGCAGTATCATGTGAATGCTATCAGGTCACATAGTAAGAACCTGCATACATGGGGTATTGCATATGGTCTTGATGTTACGTTTTCGCGTGATGCCAAGTATGTGATGGTTTCAGGTGGTATGGCTGTTGACGGTCAGGGAAGGCAGATCATACTCAATGAGGATGAGCGTATCGATCTTTCTACGGCTACTGCAACAACGCTCTATTTGACCATATCATACGACCAGAGCCTGAGTGACCCTACTGAGGAGACCGGAGTAAAAGGATATTCCCGCGTTACGGAACATCCTGATATTAAGTACGATCTGGAAATGCCTGATGAGCCTGCAATAAATATCTTGCTGGCAAAATTGATACTGGATCCTGATAATATGACTATTCATCAGATCGATATTGTGGATAGAAAATATGCTGGTGCTGCAGGAGGTGATATGGTTGTTAGAAGCTTGAGCTTCCTGCTTCCTACTGATTCGAATAAGTTGCCTGTGATGAGAGGTATCGATGATGGTATAGAGGTTAATTCTAATAATACTACACATACTGGCAATCTTAATGTCGCTGGCATATTGAGCGGAAACCTTGACAAGGATATGGTGGGTAGGGATCAAATCATAGACAGGTCGGT
>JAKRWB010000253.1 GCA_022353185.1 ANME-2 cluster archaeon
CCAGAAATATTGTTAAAACTAAATCAATATGCTGCGCCCGACCAAGTTTAGACAGTAAAGCTGAAATATTCGAAAATTAGGCTTTTCCGACAATCTCATTTTACAAGTTTAAATAATAACTTACCAGATTCAATGTGTATTTCATAGTGTCCTGATTTTCCAAAAAATACACCCGACCTGAATCCATATCAAAAGAGTATTAAATCATAATACCTATCCAAGAGAAGGTGAGAAGATGCCCAAACGAGAGGATATTCACAAAGTACTTATTATAGGGTCAGGCCCCATCGTCATCGGCCAGGCCGCTGAATTCGATTATTCTGGTACACAGGCCTGCAAGGCACTGCGCCAGCTTGGTTATGAAATTGTTCTGGTAAATTCCAATCCTGCCACCATCATGACCGACCCTGAGATAGCAGATACGACCTACATCGAGCCGCTAAACATTGAAACCCTGGAGAAGATCATTGATAAAGAGCGCCCTGATGCACTTCTGCCAAACCTGGGCGGCCAGAAAGCACTGAACCTGTCCACTGAGCTTCATGAGAAAGGTATTCTGGAAAAATACGGCGTAGAGGTTATAGGAGTGCAAATCGATGCCATCAAGCGGGGCGAGGACCGTACCACCTTCAAGGAAACTATGGACAGTATTGGCGTAGAGACTGCACGCGGTGAAACAACCTTAAGTGTCGAAGAAGCAGAGAAGATCGCTAAGGATATCGGCTACCCTGTGGTCATCCGGCCTGCTTACACCATGGGCGGGACAGGTGGCGGGTTTGCATACAACGTGGATGAACTTCGCACCATTGCCGCCAGGGGCATCTCGGCCAGCCTCATCGGGCAGATACTTGTGGAAGAATCAGTGCTCGGCTGGGAGGAACTTGAACTTGAAGTGGTAAGGGATGCCAACGGCAACAAGATCACGGTCTGTTTCATCGAGAACATCGATGCCATGGGCGTGCACACAGGCGACAGCTTCTGTTCCGCACCCATGCTCACCATTGAAGAGGCACTCCAGGCGCGTCTGCAGGATTATTCATACCGCATCGTGGACGCCATCGGCATCATCGGCGGCACTAACGTTCAGTTCGCCCATGACCCAAAGACCGACCGCGTGGTCGTAATAGAGATAAACCCGCGTACATCACGTTCTTCTGCCCTTGCCTCCAAAGCCACAGGATTCCCAATCGCGCTGGTTTCCGCCAAACTGGCAGGTGGCCTGCTGCTTGAGGATATCCCTTACTGGCGTGACGGCACACTTGAAAAGTACACGCCTTCAGGCGATTATGTGGTTATAAAGTTCGCACGCTGGGCATTTGAGAAATTCCCCGGCTCCATCGATAAACTGGGTACCCAGATGCGTGCAGTCGGCGAGGCCATGAGCATTGGCAAGAACTACAAGGAAGCGTTCCAAAAAGCCATCCGCTCACTTGAAACCGGGCGTTACGGTCTGGGATTTGCCAAAAACTTCAACGAGCTTTCACTTGACGAGTTGCGAAAACTTTTGGTTGAGCCTTCTTCCGAGCGTCAGTTCATCATATACGAAACCCTGCGAAAAGGGATGTCTGTGGATGAGTTATTCAGGATAACCCACATCAAATCCTGGTTCTTAGAGCAGATGAAAGAACTGGTGGAACTTGAAGAAGAGGTGCTCAAACACAAAGGTGGCAAACTGCCAGATGATTTGCTCATCAAGGCCAAGAAGGACGGTTTTTCTGATAAGTACCTTGGCAAGATCCTCAGCGTGCCAGAGCAGGCGATACGCGAGCAGCGTTTATCCCTTGGATTGAGCCAGGCATGGAACATCGTGCCGGTCAGCGGCGCTGAGGACGCAGCTTATTATTACTCTACTTATAACGCAGACGATGAAGTGCCTGTATCTGACCGAAAGAAGATTATGATAATCGGCGGCGGACCGAACAGGATTGGGCAGGGCATCGAATTCGATTACACCTGCGTACATGCCGCCTTTACCCTGCGCGACCTTGGCTATGAGTCCATCATGGTCAACTGTAACCCTGAAACGGTATCCACCGACTATGATACCTCGGATAAACTGTACTTTGAACCTGTTACGGTTGAGGATGTACTGAGCATCTATAAAAAAGAAAAGCCGGAAGGTGCCATCGTGCAGTTCGGCGGACAGACTCCACTGAACATTGCCGCAGAACTTGAAGCTGCGGGCGTGAAAATACTTGGCACGTCAGTTAAGAGTATCGACCTTGCAGAGGACCGTGAACAGTTTGCCGACGTGATCAGGAAACTGGAGATTCCCATGCCAGAACCCGGTACTGCCACTTCACTGGAGGGAGCACTGGAAGTTGCACAACGTATCGGCTACCCGCTGGTAGTTCGCCCTTCATACGTGCTTGGCGGCCGTGGTATGGAAATCGTTTATGATGATGAGATGCTGGAAAAATACGTTGCCGGAGCTATTGAAATAACACCAAAGACGCCCATGCTAATTGACAAGTTCCTTGAGGATGCACTGGAGTGCGAAGTGGATGCCATATCTGATGGCACGGATGTTTTCATCCCTTCCATTATGGAACACATCGAACAGGCCGGAATCCACTCGGGTGACAGCGCGTGTGTGCTGCCTCCGGTGGGGATACCTGATGAACAGATGGATACCCTCATGGAATACACGCGGCGTATTGCAACTGAATTAAAGGTTGTCGGGCTTATGAACATCCAGTATGCCATCAAGGACGGCAAGGTTTACATCATCGAAGCTAACCCAAGGGCATCCAGGACAGTGCCGCTTGTATCAAAGGTCACAGGTATTTCCATGGCACGTATTGCAACCCAGGTCATCTTAGGTGCGAAACTGGCAGATATGGATACCCATCCGCGTACTTATCCCCATTTTGGTGTCAAGGAGACTGTATTCCCCTTCAACATGTTCCCGGAGGTAGACCCTGTGCTCGGGCCAGAGATGCGCTCAACGGGTGAGGTGCTGGGAATGGCAGATTCCTTTGAGATAGCTTTCTTTAAATCCCAGGTTGCGGCCGGTTCATCGCTGCCACTGGAAGGTACGGCACTAATCACTGTTGCGTCCAGTGACCGTCAGCGTGCGTTGCCTGTGGCAAAGGAACTGGTGGGTATTGGTTTCAAAATACTTTCTACCGAAGGCACGGCTGCTTTTTTGAAGGATAACGGGATTGAATGTGAAACAATCAAGAAATTGCATGAAGGCCGGCCCAATATCGTGGATGCCATGCACAATGGTGAGATACAGTTTGTCCTGAACACTCCCGTTGGAAAGAAGGGGGCCTATGATGACAGCTACATCCGCAAATCTGCTATTAAGTACAATATCCCCTACCACACTACTACCGCAGCCGCTCTGGCGGCAGCAAAAGGTATCAGGGCTGCAAGCGAAAAACGTATCGGTGTCAGGTCGGTTCAGTCTTACCACCGCGATGTGAAGTGATGGTTTATATAAGTGGTGTTAATATAATATTATTGACAGTAATTGAACGATTGAATATTATTGTTGAATTGCATTATTGAGGTGAGCACAACATGGAATTTACTCTTAATTTATTAATTCTATTAATCGGCATAGTGTACGGTTTTGCCAATAAAGGCGCAGAAGATTACCTGCACATCCTGTTCAAGGGATTAAAGGTAGGTTTTGTACTGGGTATTATCGTAGGAATAATCGCCCTTTTGTTTGGCGGATTAACGGAAGGTATCTCTGCCGGCATTGTCGGAGGACTTGTTGCAGGTTTAGCCGGTTCTTTCGTGTTCGTTATATTGATGTTAGTGGTTACGGTCATCTTCATTGTTGGTGTGCTTATCGGGGACATCCTGGAAAAGGTACTGCGCAAATAACTGATAATGATAAACCTGGTCACAGCAAATCTGTGACAAATAGAGTTTTGATTAATCAGCAATATCTAATGTCTATGAACAATCCTGGCCCAATACTGCAAGTGGCCCTTGACCTGCTCGAACTGGACCGAGCCGTCCAGATAGC
>JAKRWB010000254.1 GCA_022353185.1 ANME-2 cluster archaeon
GTAAAGTGAAGACGAAGGGCCGGTGGGATAGTGCAGATAAGATGTTGTATGGGTGAATAATCAACTCACTGCAAAGGCCGCAAAGACAATTTTACCTTAACTTCTCGTACTTTACCAGCAACAAATCCTTTTTGAAAGTGCTACACAGCTTTTATGGACGGGTAATACTAACCTTTTCCCATTATCATTTTTTCGAGTTCTTTGAGAATATCTTCAATGGACATTTCCTCAGATTCAAGAATATCTTCATTTACATGTTTGTGGTAAGGAAAAGTCCTTATCTGCCGATGGTGGGGGGCATTGTCCCACCTGACAATAAGTTGAGTCCCCTTCGATACATGATACGCATATCTGTGTATTTTGGGCGTGGCATGCTCCCATACGTGAAGCTTCCAGCCATTTACTAGACATACCTGTATCTTCAATCTATAATAATCACCCAAAGCATCGGAATCCATCGATAATATTAAGTCGACGATTCTGGATTCCCTTATAGTCTTTACGGTCCTATGCACTCAAACCAGTCTCACGGGCTGCTTTTTTCCAGACTTTGAGCATATTTTTCGAGGCTTCCCATTCCATCCAGTCATCTTCTTCTGCAATGGATGCTTCAGTTTCCAATTTTTGTGTGAGTGCTTTGAAGGACATGCCGTATTTTTTCTCAAATGTCTGAAGTTGTTGCTTATAAAATTGTATTTTATGCATCATGAAATCTGATGTTACATCTTTTATGAATTCTTTGGAAGAATTATATAATCCAAGTTCCACCAGTGGACCTGCAATATGTTGTAATTCGGTAATAACTTCTGTCTCAATATCAGAACTCATATTATATTCTAAGAACCTGTTAGATAAAAACTTTTTGGGGCCATATAATATCAATTCTCTTAAGATAGAAGTATTTCTTCAATACACAATAACGCATTCATTTGTAAAATTGTTTTGATTAAATATGCGGTTAGCTTTAAACTGTTGTCCTGCCCCCCTATCGCTCCAATCCTAATGGTTGCCCTTTTCACTTTGCCCTGGCCCGGTGCTCTGTGGTTGCATTGGTGTCACTGCAAAGACCTTATTTATACACTATAAGACGAAGATTATGAGGATTTATGTTCATCGGGTGGTGGAATGTTGCCACTTCAACAATTTCCATAATAAAAATCAGAGTGCGGGGGAAGGGATTCGAACCCTTGAACTCCTGCGAGAATAGATCTTGAGTCTATCACCTTTGGCCTGGCTTGG
>JAKRWB010000255.1 GCA_022353185.1 ANME-2 cluster archaeon
TCAGCCTGACAAAATCACCTAAAAATCCATTAACGAATTTGACAGTTGAGGTGTATTTGCTGAAAAATGGCGAAAAAAAAATCGTTTCATCTGAATTTTAGCCCTAAAACACGTGATTCTTGGTAAAAATAGGGAGTTTTGTAGGTTTTATAACTGGATTTTTTTTAAACTGTCAAATGTTTTTTCCTGACAAAATAGAAGACATTTTCATTAAAAATTAATGCAATCTGTCAAACTTGGGATAATATAGTTTTTGTGATATAACTGAAGATTCCCGTTGAAAATCGACCCTTTTTTCCCGCCAATTTTGACCCACTTTCATATGACTCTTCATACCTTTAATGTGTATATATCTTTCATAGTGACCACTACAATTATATATTGTTTATAGGGTCACATGAACCTAACAGACTTTGTAATCATCCCACGTGTTGCAACAGAAAAGAATTAATGCTATAGTGATTGTAATTATTAATGATTTCCTTTCTTGGGTTTTTGGAGACACACAATAAAACGAAAGCTAAGGAGATCAACTTATCGATTTCAGATGCGAGAGAAGGAAATGCGTTTATACTTTCCTATACGCTATGAGGATCCACACAGCAAAGCCGTCAGGATATCTCATGACTCCATTGGCGCTGAGCTTGCATTGACCATGCCTTATCTCAACCGCAACATAGCTGAGAGGTATAACGATTAAGATGAAAATGAATAGTGAAATTTCAAAGTCTGTAGCTGTAATCATTGCTCACCCGGATGATGAAACATTATGGACCGGAGGAACTATCCTGAGCCATCCCTCATGGCAATGGTTTATTGTTTGTCTTTGCCGTGGAAAAGATAAAGAGCGTGCCCCCAAGTTTTATAAAGCATTAAAAATATTGAAATCAGACGGAATCATGGGCGATCTTGACGATGGACCTGAGCAGACGCCGTTGGATGAAAAGGAGTTGGAGCGAGCTATACTGGACTTATTACCTCTGAAGCATTTCGACCTGATTATTTCCCATAATCCCTCAGGAGAATATACCAGGCATATCAGGCATGAGGAAGTAAGTAAAGCAGTTATTAAACTCTGGCATGACGGTAAAATATCTACCAACGAACTTTGGACCTTTGCTTACGAGGATGGAAATAAGGAATATTATCCAAGACCAATAAAAACTGCTACTATTTATCGAACACTTACGAAAAGGATATGGCTGAGAAAATACAGTATAATTACAGAAACTTACGGATTTGAAGAAAGTAGTTTTGAAGCAGAAACAACACCACGGGCAGAATCATTCTGGCAATTTATTAATTCGTATAGTGCTAAAAAATGGCTTGATAATATAGGAGATTTAGTATGAAACGAACATGCAAGAAGACTTGCAACTATATGAAGTAACAAAAGTAAATGTGAGTTCTATGAGTCCTTTGAAAATCAAATTTTACTCTCATGAAAGTATTAGTATTATATGATTACCCTCCTTCACCAGGAGGGCTTGCAACACAAGGAGATCTTCTATACAAGGGCCTTCTTGAAATGGGTGTTGATGCCCATGCTGTTAATTTCGAATCACCACAGGAGAAGGAATGGTACTATCGTTGGTTTGAGCCGGATATTGTTGTTGGTGTCGGTTATTGGGGGCATACACCCCATCTGGTACTCCATCCGCAACGATATGGAGTTCAGCCTGTCCCCTGGCTGGTTGCTGACGGTTATATTGCAAACTACCAGGAGGTGCTGAATGCTCTTCCACTAATCCTGGTAACATCGAATTGGGTAAAGGAGATGTATGTTCGCGACGGAATAAATAGTG
Source organism: ANME-2 cluster archaeon (assembly GCA_022353185.1). GTDB lineage: Archaea > Halobacteriota > Methanosarcinia > Methanosarcinales > Methanocomedenaceae > Methanocomedens_B. The sequence goes on from JAKRWB010000255.1 coordinate 1,806, forward strand.
ATATAATTGAGGTGCTACCCGTTGGTTGCGATACAGATGCTTTTACTCCATATAGTAAAGACGACCCCAAAATTTTGACCGTACGCGAAGCGCTGGGGATTTCACCGAATCAGATAATGATTCTGACTGTGGGTGGCGATGCTACTTCAAAAGGTGCACAGGAAGTAATGCAGGCTCTTGCTATTAATGATACTAAAGCACCCGATTGGAAATATGTTTGCAAAGTATGGCCCCAGCCACGGACCAAACTTCAAAACCTGGCTGACCTGGAATTAGCGACACACTTAGGTATCGAAAAAAATGTCATCTATTCAACAAATATTATTTCACGTAATTTCATGCCCTACCTGATAGGTGCCTGTGATATATATGCTGCACCTTCCCGGCTTGAAGGCTTTGGAATGCCGCAAGTGGAAGCAGGAGCTTGTGGAAAACCGGTTATAGGTATTAATGCCATGGGAATGCTCGATACACTTGTACATGGAGAAACCGCATTTCTGGCAAATGTAGCACAGAAAATTATAGTGAACGAAGTAATCCTTGGTGACGAATCGGGTTTTGAAGACAAACACAGGGTTGTATTTAAAGAGCCACGGGCAGTGGATTATCGTGCAAGTGTTCATGATATTGCTAACTATTTAATGGATCTTATGACTGATTCAGCCTTACGTGACAAAATGGGCAAAGCCGCAAGGGAGCGTGTGGTCGAGAATTTCGACTATCGCATAGTTGCAAAACGGTTTGTACAGATTATGAAGGAAAAATTAGGAATAACGTAAATTACTAAAACCATGCAAACCGCAGATTGGCAAGAGATTGAAGAGGCTAAGCAGGCAGCTCTTGAAGTATTGCTTCATAATGCCCATGGACCGTACCACGGACTCCCGCGTACAGCAGGCTGGGGATACCCCGAACCCTATACAAGAGATTTGATGTTTTCCATATTGGGAATTGCTGTTTCTGATAATCAGAAATTAATAAATAGTATTCGGAAGGTTCTGGAAATTCTGGCACAAAATCAAACAGAACACGGTCATATTCCTTCGCTGGTGCACGACAAGGAGAATTGTGGATCGAGTGATACCACTCCTTTGTTTTTACTGGGGGTTGGCATATTCAGAAAAGTAACGGGGGAACAAGATTTTCTTGTGAATGCTGTCCGTAAAGCCTTGACATGGATGGAGTATCAAAGCCCTTCGGACCGGTACCTGATTGCTCAGCAGCCGACAAGCGATTGGCGCGATGAACAGTGGGTAACTGGTTATGGCCTGTATGTCAATACGATTGTATATAGTTACCTCCGGCTCCTGGGTCAGCACGAAAGAGCAGAGAGAATGCGCCAGGATATGGGCCGGTTTACCATTACCGGAGCGATGATACCTCATCATGTCCACGAAGGTCTTATAATAAAACATAAGCCATACTATGCTTTCTGGTCATATAAAATTTATAGCAGCGAAAGGTTCGACCTGCTTGGTAACAGTCTTGCTATTCTCTCAGGCATATCATCACCCTCACGAGCTGAAAAAATGATTTCGTGGATTGAAGAGGAATGTTCAGGTATGGCAACAATAGGCGAACTTATCGTTGATCTACCCCCTAATTTTTTCCCTTTTATTAAACCTGAAGATCTTGATTGGCTACCCCGTTATAAAAAATATAATATGCCCGGGGAATATCATAATGGAGGTATATGGCCTTTTATTTGCGGGTTTTACGTGGCCGCTCTAGTTGCTGCTAAAAAATACAAACTTGCCAGGGAAAAGCTAGTGGCACTTACACATATTATAAAAATATCCAATTCCGGTAGCGTTGAATTTGGATTTAACGAATGGCTTAAAGCCCAGAACGGCAAGGCCATGGGACAGGATTGGCAAACATGGTCTGCAGCGCTTTATCTGTATGCCGTAAAATGCGTTGAAGAAAAAAGAACTCCCTTCTTTGATGAAATAAGAAATTGACCATAATATTTTAAATGCTTATTCCTTTACCCCCTAATTTATCTTTTCCCATAAAAGAATATATACAATTATATCTTTGCAGTCATCAAGTAGTAAAAATTGAAGTGGTGGTTCAATATGACATCTAAACCAGGTAGAAACGATTCATGTCCATGCGGTTCAGGTCTAAAATACAAACATTGTTGTTTGAAAAAAAAGAGGGCGGAAAATAATTCCGCAACTGCAAACACACAGAATCCAGTATCGGGGTTGCCAAATACAGGTATGTCATATCCGGAGAATTTCAACGAGTATATAATACAGCATGCTGCTGAATTTGAAGCATTCAAGAAATCTTTTCTCGAGAAAGGATTGGACATTGATGCCCTTATGGATAAGTTATGGAGTCGGGACAAATTGAAAAAAATGAGTACCAACGACATAATCGTAAAATTAGGTTCAATGAACATTAACTTTGATATAGACCAATTCAAAAAACAGGTTGAAGGATATGTTTGTGCATGCGATCTGGCTGAAGACCATTACTATGATGATATAGTCCTTGTAAATAACCTTGACGAAGATTTCGTCTGGCTTGCAATAGTTGAACTGTGGAGCAGAATCATGCCAGATTGTCTTAATAAGGAAATGATTGATGATATGATGCAGGAAGGCTATGTATGCCTTGAGAAAAGGATTGTTGACGAAGCCATGGAAAAGTGGGATAATGCATGGAACATGATAAAAGACATAGTTCCTTCGGATATTACGTCTGTCGAGGTCGCTGATGAATTCATTCCTATGATGCAATGCATCTTTAACTGGTGCCAGGATTTTGAGATGGAACTCTACAATGCAGGTCTTGGAAACAGTGCTTATTTCACAAAAAGAATACAATTTAGCCATGATCTGTGCCAGACCTTCCCTGATTCCGATAATTCAATTATACACAATATGCTAAGAGCCGAAGCCGAATCATATGCATCACTTGGGGATATCACAACTGCTGACAGGCTCTTCAAGGAATTGATCGAGAGATTCCCATATAATGTCTGGGGATATATCGGCTGGGGGGACATGTACGCTTTCAAACTTGGTGTGCCGGAGGACTCTGATAAAGCCCGTGAGATCTACAATCGTGCACTTTTAGAATGCGATTGTGAAATAGATGTAGTCGAGGAAAGATTGGCAAGTCTTGAAAAGGATATAAGGAACTGTAACGAAATAACTTAAATAATTTTATCCATGCGGATTAATAGAGTAATTCCATTCACCATGGAAATCATCGTGTTGAATGTTGATTTGTTTCAT
>JAKRWB010000256.1 GCA_022353185.1 ANME-2 cluster archaeon
AAGAAGTTGAAACCGTAGATCCAAAGCTTTTCGAAGAATTGGGAGGCAAAAAGACCGCTGACAAAAAAGAGAAGCTGCACACACTGAAACCCGATGAGAAAAAAACGAAACTTGTTGATGTAGTTGAAGAAGCAAGAGCAATAAGGGACAAAGCAGGTAAAAGCCACGATTTGTAGTACACCACCGGAATTTCAGTTATACTCTTTCTCCAATTTGCCCTTGTTTAATACAAATCTTCTGCCTCCGATCCTCTTTGCCCGTTCCAGTCCATGTGTTGTAACCCAAAATAAAGTCAGGCCTTTCTCTTTACAAAGGTTCAATAATAATTCTTCAATTTTCCTGGCCGATTCCATGTCCAGATATGATGTAGGTTCATCCAATAGCAGAATCTCTGGCCTGTTGGCAAGGGCACGGGCGATACACACCTTCTGTTTTTCCCCCATAGACAGCTTCCCTATGTCGGCATCCAGCAGGTGTTCAGGTATACCTGTATCCCTGGCAAGCACCTCAAGATCAATATCTTCTCCCCATAATTCCATGTCTAAACTTAGGTTGTCCCTGACACTTCCCTGAAATACTACAGGTTCCTTGGACACCATGGCCATCTTTTGTCTCAGATCCACATTTGGATATTTTTTAATGTCAATGCCATTGAGCAGAATATCCCCTGAATCGGCCTCTGAGAGCCTATTGATCAGTTTGAGAAATGTGGTCTTACCCGAACCACACGGACCCTTGATCGTGACGAGATCACCCCTTTGAACCACAAGATTGACATTGGAGAGCATCTGGGATGATCTGACCATTGTTCCGTTTATATTTCGCCAGACTGCCTTTGAAACGTCCTTTAACTTGAGATGGGACATTGACAATAGAAGAGACGTCTTGATATATAAAAATAGAGATAATTACCTTCAGTATGCAATTATTAAATTCAGTTCTTCGCTAAAAAACCTCACTGATTCATTCATTTGATACACCACACTGAAGACTTGACTTTTAATTTACGTCTCACCCATTCTTCGATATGGAGAATAATGCACCCGAGCATGTGGTTATCGCGGGATTGCTGCATGATGTTGTAGAAGATGAGGATGTCCCCTGTCCGATATCAGAGACAAGTTTGGTGATTAGGTGGCGACCCTGGTAGATGGAGCTTCTGACCCGGAAGAACTTATACATGCGGACGGGGGCAAAAGTAAGACCTGGCCCGAGCGCAAGGCACATACCATTGACTTTATCAAAAATGCAGGCCGGGATATGAATCTGCTCT
>JAKRWB010000257.1 GCA_022353185.1 ANME-2 cluster archaeon
TACAAAAATCCAAGTGTAATCAAGCACGGTCGGCTAATTTTGAGTGGGTGTAGCCTATGAAACCCATAATGTCAGGTTAAACCTGAATATTAAAATAAGAGAATTTCTAACTTACTTTGTTTCAATAGAACGACTTCTACTTGGCAGATGCTCAATAAATCCTTCTTCCTACCCAGGTACAATTTATTTGACTTATAGATACTGCCGCTACCCGCATTGCTGTATAGGTTGCCCTATGATTCCAGAACTGAAATCTTTATTCTTAACATTAGAAGCATCAGCCCTCTGCGGCATTGGACAGAGATTGTTTTTATCGCCATTTGGGAGTTTAGAAAAAAAATAAACAATGGGAAAAAATCCTCTAGCATTAAACTTCTATCTGTTTTGTATGCTTTCGGATCGATAGTTCCCAATTATTTATCCCGTACATTTTTATCTTTCTTCAGGAATCTGGTAGGTATGAACAAAATCGATTATCCTCAAAGAATCATCTCCTGCCTGAACAAAACCGGCAATCCAATTGGAGTCTGGAACAAAAGGATTTCCTTCATCTCTGGAAAATACTGTTTCATTTCCATATCCGTTCTCAATTAAAGTCAGTTCTGTTTCCTCCCAATAATTATTTCCCTGACATGTAGCAGATTGTAATACAGTAATGCTCTTCGAATAGTCCTGTGTATAATGTGCTTCCCTGTCATAATTCATTATACTGAAATCTACGTATTCATCAGGTTCAAGTTTATCATCCCCATCTTGATCGGCATTGAGTCGCAGTACAGTATTTAGATTTACCACCAGGTCCACATGTAAATATCCAAATTTGTCGGCAGCAGCAGCCAGGAATGATGCTGCAGAGATAAAGTCCTTATTACCAACTTCATCTGCCCCATGGTCTACTAACAAGTGTGATAGGTCCAGGCTTGGATCCCCAGCCAGTACAGCAGCTTCGAAGTGTGCAACATCCAGTGTGGGTCTCTTTCTTGGAGGAGCTACCGGATCACCCCCATCTAGATAATCATAGTCTCCCAGATTTCCTTCCAGATGGCCATCCAACATTATCTTTTTATATAGTCCCAGGTTTTCCAGAGAAGCATCAATAGCCTTATCGTATTCGAAAATTTCTTCATCCTCATCTTCAGCTTCAAGTGTAAGAAGGAATCGACCTGATGGTTCAAGTCTTATTTTAGTGGCCGAGTTAATAACTCTTATAGCTTCATCATAAGATGCCTCAATTACAGCTGATGGAGCTCGAGCGACCGCCAATCGACCGAAATGTACTTCAGTCACCCACTCTTCTGCTCCGGGAGGTAATTCACATGTTTCATGTTCTTCATCATAAACCAATGTAATATTTGTACCATCCGATTTGTTTATGGCTATTACACAACCATTACTATCTGGGATGGGGACTCCATTATCATCCCTTAGGATAATATATAGATCACCATACAAGACACCCAGATCAATACCATCCTGGTCCCTTCCCTTTTCGGGGGGTCTTCCTTTACCTGATTTGACTGTGATTTCCCAGTTAACAGTATTACTGGTGCCATTTTCATTGGTAGCATTGACTTCTATCGTTCTAATTCCCACAATCGGCCAGGATGTTGTGAAGTTATCGGAATTATTAATCTGTTTAATACCTTCTTTATACCAATTCCATGTAGTTATTAACTGATCTGCTGATGCATTAAAGGTAATTTGTTGATCAATAAAGATTGTCAGTATTTTGGTATCGTTATCGGTCTTGGTATTGCTCCAATCAACGATTTCTGGCAGGGGATTTATCGTAATATCCCAGATTATCGTTTCGCTTGTACCGTTATCATTTGTTGCATTGACACTAACATTTTTTATTCCAGGGGTATTCCATGATGTACTGAAATTATCAAATTCAATGTCCTGATATGTTCCATCCTTATACCAGGTCCAGGTTGTGATCGGCTGATCGGCTGAGACATTGAAATTAATAGGTTCACTGACATTGATCTTCAGTATTTTGGTATCGTTATCGGTCTTGTTATTGCTCAAATCAACGATTTCTGGCAGGGGATTATCCATAGTTTCCAAGAGTGTCATTTTGCTTGTGAAGTCAACACTTACTGTCTTGATTCCTGCAGTATCCAAGAATGTACTTTGCTCTTTTCCGGCATTCACCATCATTGCAGTTGATGTCAGCATCAATATTGATGCTGTCAACACAACAAACCATTTCATTGTTTTTTTCATATCTATTTACTCCTAAATTTAATAGGATAATTTATATAAACAATATTATTAAATATAATATAATATGAACAATAGTATATTATATTTAATAATATGCACATATGTATATAAACATTTCCACTCTATAAAAAAATTTATGATAATAACCATTAACATCATCATGATGACTCCGAATTATGGTTTGTTCGAGTTTGTTGATGTAATTGTCGGAATTCAATCTTCACACACGACCACGTAGACGGTTTTATTTAGATATTCTGTGGGGCAGTCAATCTTTGCCCCTGTGCCAAATTTAGTGACGGTTTTCTGAAAAAAGCCTATTACGTCTTCGGTCAGAAGAAGTTTGTCTGTGTTTATTTCGATACGTTTCATTATGAAATGTGAAAAA
>JAKRWB010000258.1 GCA_022353185.1 ANME-2 cluster archaeon
CATCGTCAAATATCTGGAAACCCACACCTGTAAGGCGTCCAAAATCCCACAATGCCTGTGCTTGCTCAGGTGTACCGCCTCCAAGTATAGCCCCCATCTTGCAGGATGCTGCAAATAGTATGGCAGTCTTTTTCATCACCATATCCATGTATTCAGCCTCGGATACATCAGTCCTTTTCTCAAAACTAATATCAGTCCACTGTCCTTCGCATATCTCAGTACATGTTATGGACATCAGGGTCAGGCACTCAACCATCCTGGCTGCATCAGCCTTGGTCTGGCTGAGAATGTGGAATGACTTGGAATACAACGTATCACCTGCCAATATGGCACCAGACAGACCCCATTTAACGTGGACTGCCGGTATCCCTCGCCTGAGGTTATCCTGGTCCATGATATCATCATGGATTAGGGTGAAGTTATGGACCAGTTCAACAGCGGTGGCTGCAGGAATAACATCCTTTGGGTCCCCGCCAACAGCTTCCGTAGAAAGGATAAGAGCTGCAGGCCGCAATCGTTTTCCACCTGCATCAAAGAGGTATCGCATGGCACGATAGAGTTCATCAGGCTCTCCGATAGGCATCAGGCTCTGTATAGAACCATCCACCATTGAACCTCTTTTATTGATTTCTTCAAGCAAATCCATATAATTCCCCTAAACAGTATTAAATTATTCTATAAGTATCTCTTCACCGTTTCGCATAATGTGTACATTCTCACCGAAAACATATCCTGCATCTTCTGCCATTTCCATATAATGACCATGCATCTCAATATCTCCGTGTGCTGGTATCACGTGTTCAGGATTTATCATCCTGAGCAGTTCCCAGTGGTCTTCCTTGTACGCATGACCTGAAACATGAACATTGTCGTATATCCTTGCTCCATTCATTGCAAGTTTTGTTTCAAGCGAATACCGGTTTGCACGGGTCAATGGATTTGGTATCACATTGGCAGAAAATACCACTTTATCGCCTTTTTCTATCTTATAATCAGTCCCTTTTGAAGCTATCCTTGGCAGTATAGCGCCAGGTTCGCCCTGGTGACCTGTGACAATAGGCAGATACTTCTCCTTCCCATCATCATTTATACGTTTTAAGGCCTTATCGATTGATTTCCGGTGGCCGTATATCTCAAGATTTTCAGGGAATTTCAGGAACCCCATCTTCGCAGCAGTACCCACATATCTTTCCATGGAACGTCCCAGCAACACAGGGATACGCCCCATTTCAACCGCAGCATCAATAATGGACTTTATCCTGGCTATATGGGATGAGAATGTAGTAACTATCACTCCTGACTCAGTCTCCTCAGTACCCAGCAGCACATCAGACACCATATCTGCCGCTATCTTCTCAGATGGAGTCTTTCCCTTGAGTTTAGAGTTGGTACTTTCCGTGATCATCAGGGATACACCTTCTTTTCCTATCTGTCGCAATCGCTTTAAATCAGGACCCTCACCAATAGTTGGTGTACGGTCTATCTTGAAATCATTTGCATACAATATAGTACCTTCAGGCGTGTGTATTGCGGCAAAGGCCGCATCAATGATACTGTGCTGGACCCTTATGAGCTCAATTGATACCTGAGGGCTCACCTCATATATCTGACCCGTAGGAAGGCTCTCAACCTTGTTGTTCACCTTATATTTTTTCTCATTACTTATCTGCTGCTTGATGAGCTCTGTTGTATATGGTGTGGAAAGGATAGGTGCATCATACCTGTGCGCCAGTTTAGGGATAGCACCAATATGGTCCAGATGCCCGTGTGTACACACGATAGCTTTTACTTTTCCTCCAATTTGTTTCATCACCATGTCATCGGGTATCACACCCATATTGATAAGATCACGGGAATTTATCGTGTCAATTTCCACATCTTCATGTATCTGGACTCTGTCAAGACGAAGTCCCATATCCATAATGATTATCTCTTCTCCCACTCGTATTGCGGTCATGTTGCGGCCCATTTCGTTGTAGCCGCCCACCGCTGTAATGCCTATTTCTGTCATAAAAATTCTTTCTCCTTATATA
>JAKRWB010000259.1 GCA_022353185.1 ANME-2 cluster archaeon
ACCACCGATTCCTTGGTCCCGAACATAATATTGGGTTCCCTGCCTATACTGCGCAATGCAATCAAGGATTCCACACCAAGCACGCATAAATAACTTGCATCCCCGGTCAGTTCACGCAACATATCCAGATTAACATTCCTGGAACCGCCCCGTTCAACCCTGGGCACCTTGCATACGGTAATCTTCACATCATCCAGCTCTATCATGCCGTGCAGGTCAGTCACCCCCACATCCTCGCCTGCCTTTACATCTGAGGTCAGGACACCACTCGCAGAACCATCCTGGTAAGTTGTAGCATACAATAATCCCTCACGCATCACAATTGATACCTTCTGGCCCGCTTTATTATCCTCATCTGCAATGGCCGTCCATACAGACACATGGCTTATGATCTCTTCCATTACGTATTTGGAATAACGCTTAAGCTCAGCCGTACGCTCAAGTACCCATTCAATTCCATTTTTAGTTACTTTATAACGTACCCTGCCGTCAGAAAAAATCAACCCATCATCTGTAAGTTCCCTGATATATTCAGAAACCGCCTGGGGAGTTATACCTACCTTATCAGCAATCTCCCTCTGGCGTACATTTGGCTGGTGGGCCGCAATTTCCACAAGAATCTGAAATTTAGTGCTTTCTTTTTTGCTATGAAGTAAGTCTATCATTCAAGAGCACCGACAAATTCGATTCTCTGACCTTTAACAAGTAATTTATTGGAACGCCGTGCGATACCTCTCAAATATAACGGACTTGTTCCCACCGCCCTTGACAGACCGGTCATAGACTGGTTACCATTGATCACTTCAGTTTCAATATGTTCCATTATATTCCTTATATCGTCGTCACAAGTAAAAGTTATCATGAGCAGGTCGGCAAGATCCTCAATAGAACACTGGAAGTTCACCTGTATCTTAGAATAAGAAGTATGAAATTCTTTTATAGGTGTTTTTCCGGGTTCAGGCATCCGCCACTTGCTTTCAATCAAACCACTCTTCTTCAAAATTGTAAGACTTTCTTCCACTTCAAAATTGAGAATTTCCTTAAGCTCTTCTTCGGTGTACCAATCAACCAGAAGATGATCAAAAACTTTCTTGTGAGTATCGGACCCGAAAGTACGTAACAGTGGAACGAGATCCGAAGGATCATTAATAATGCGAGTTCGTTTACCCATTTAGATTAACCTCTTAGCTATATATGGTCTTTTAATTTGATAAAGCTTTTTAAAAAAACCAACCTAAATTTATTCGATATTTATCAGGTCAGATATGCAATAGAATAAAAACCATTCAAGGTCAACGGTTATGCCAGTTTTAGTACTGTGGTTCCAGTCCCTCAATCTTTGAGAACGTTGTATCGGCTTCTTTTCGTAAAGCCATACGGTCACGTTTATCTTTTTCTATCTGGATGGCTTCGACCGCAAGGGCGTACAGGTTCTCAAGTTCTGATGTAGTCTCCAGCGTCAATACAGAAAGGACTTTTGGTAACTCTCCGTTTCGGATAATAACCCCTTTGAACACATGACCGATATGAGATGCCAGTTTGTCAATCTCACCAGAAATATCATCAATGCTCAGATATTTGCGGTCACCCCTCATAATTATCATTGCCCTGCTGCCTTCTTCGAAAACATTTGAGGAGAAAAGCAGACCGCTGGGAGAAAGACTGTCGTGTATGACTGAACGAATCGTGTTCTTCCCATCGCCCCTGGCAAATCCGATAGTGGCAAAACCAGCACCCCCTGACATGACCGTTTGGAAATCACCCAGGTCAGTAACCATCATCATCTCACTATCCAGTGCTTCAAGTAAAAATAATAACCGTTCAGCTATCATGTTGTTTATGCCGTCATAGGCACTCTGTATATCTCCACCAGCATCTTTCAGGAACTGGTTATCTGCCAGTATTATACCATCAGTTCCACTGTCATACATTTCCTTTAGACAAAATGCAGAGTTCTGGAGATATATTGTACCCTCTTCCCTGAAAGGGAGGACTACTATAGAATATATTGGAAAATCATATCTACCCTTCAATTCTTTTATTAACAGCGGGCTAAATGATGACCCTGTGCCGCCTGCAGCCGACGTGATGACAAAACCAACATCAAACTCTCCTCTTTCTGAGATGTTTCTCATTATAAGGTCCTTGTTGTCAGTAAAACACTGCTTACCCACAACGCGGTTTGCACCTACCCCATGCAGGTTCGGGATATGGATTCGGTCCTTGGTTTTTGTATAACGCATTTCCTTCAGGTCATTTATAGCGGTGTTTATTGCTATGGTCTCGACCCTTGAAGGGAATTTCTGGCGAGAATAATATTTTGAGAACTTACCGCCACCAAAGGCTTCCCTATTGACAGCGTCCAAAATTCTGTTGCCGCACTGACCAGCCCCAACCATCAAGACATTTAACAATTAAAAATCCTCCTAAATCTTATTTTTTACATCCTGAACTGACTGCGTCTCCAGTGCAACCAACCTGCTATGGCGATTATGATAATAACCGGAGTAATGTAAACATAAATCGGATATTCTGCCAGGGAATCATATTTACCCTTTTCAACATAGAACATATCTGAAGTCACTTCTATCGGTATTATATCTTCTACGCCGTTATTATATGTCAATTTTACTGTTAAAGTATTAGCTCCGACTTCATCGGCTCTGAGTGTGAATTTATACTCGTCCTCATACCTTGCTCCAAATACGCTCTCTTGAATAATAGGTTTCTCATTTATTATGTCGATGTCTTCTGAGCCCGAAAGATACGTTAAGTTATTAGGAATTACCGGAGTGATCTTAATTGTATATGCAGGTACATCTTTTAAATTTTCAACATTTATAGTAAAAGTAATCTTTTCACCGCGCTTTAATTTTGTTTTGTCCTGCGAGATTGTTAGTGACAGGTTAGAAGTTTCTACTGCTTTTTCAGCCACGGTCACTGTTGGCCGGGTGGATGGTGTAGTATATTCATCCCCGAACACCGAAGAAGAATAGGTGGCTATGGCAGGATTAAGGGTAAAAGTGCCGCCTTTGGCAGCTTCGATCTCATAGATATACATCTGGACATATGTATCGCCCACAGCAAGTTCAGTTGGATAAGTAGAATAAATGTTGGATTTAAATGTAAATCCAGGGGTAAAACCTGGGTCTATGCTGATACGTTGCGCAGTACCGCTTCCGGAATTTCTGGCCTTGATTGTTACCCTGATGGTGTCCCCGATATTAACTGAGGATTTATCCACTTCTTTTGAAAGTGTGAGGGATGGTTCCCCGATGTATATGGCATTTGAGATGCCCCCTGTCACTGCTTTTTCATATTCCACGGTTATACCAGTGGTTGTGATATCCACAATTGCATACTGGGATGAGAGGTTCTTTTCATTCACCAGTATTTCGACCGAACCGCTAAGATATTTCACCCTTTTTTTGCCATCTGTGATAGTTTTTGACACAGTTAATGTATCATATGAACCATCTGACTTTAAAAGATAAATGTTAATATCCAATGATAAGGAACCTTCTAATGACGTAATATCAGATACTTCAATAAAATAGTTGTTAATCTGATAGCCGTCCCCCTCTTGAATTTTCTCATCATATATATTATCGGCACTTACACTGCCCGTTAACAAGACCAGGATGAAAAATAAAAACAGGTTATATCCTACAATCCGGTTTGTTTTCAATTTCGATATCCCCTCTATAATACAGTAATTACTTTTGTGTGCATTTATTTAATCATTGCCATTAACGATTTTTTATAAATATAAATTTTGTGTTACGATGTCCATTATATGGTAAATAAATATTTCACATCTGTCTGTTTTATTATATATTATATGTCAATATATATTTCATTTTCTGATATGGAAATATTGTCGTACTACCGTTTCCGCTTTACAAGATGAAATATATAAATATCAGGTCGGGGACGTTTTCCGCTGGTTGTTGCAAAATCCGAATAGCAGCGGGGGCATAGTTCACGTACATTCAGGGCAGCTATCTCCTGCGTACCCGGAATTATCCTGGCAAATATAAAACCCGGCGATACATCCACAGCTTCGGCATTTTCCTTTAATAGTTTGAGAAAATGTTCCTCAAACACTTCCAGATCGTCCAAAGCCAGGCCACGGGTATTGGCTGTGTATCCCGAACAGCCGCAGGGAAGTGCAAACAGGTCAAGTTCAATTACCATTACTGCCCGACCGATAAGCTGCCTGATACGTTCCTCCAGGTTAGCTCTTGTTTTTAGAAGATTATCCAAGGTCATAATGTATCAATCCCTTTTTTCGTTAATGTAGTCCATTGCTCAAGCTTTTCATCAGGAGTACCCATGCGGCTATACATCTGCGTAACCTTATCTGCCAGGCGCTGGCAATATCCACAGGTGTGGCAGACAGTACTGTGTGTCTTCCACTGCTCGATAGCACCGTCCAGGGCCTTGTTAGGAATGTTGAAAAGGTCGATAAGGTCCTTAGGGCAATCCATCAGGTCCATCAGGTTGCCGTCATAACTCTCATTGGCATAGGCGTCTACACAGTTCAGTATCCAGTTTAATAAATGGGAGCGTCCTCCTATCTTAAAAACGTCTGTAATATGGGCATATTCCTCAAGGTCTTCCGGCCTGATAAATGGTGATTTAATAATAAGGGACGGGTCGTTGATGCGCAGTGAGAGGCACTTATAGTAATAATAGTCATCCTGTACATTGGGACGGGGGGGCGGTCCGTTAACATGGGAAAAGAAATTAAAATGGGCATACCTGAATGGGCAGCGGTACAGGCAACCTTCATTGACAAGCAGTTTGAGTTCGCAGTCCACTGCATCCTTGATAGCTTCCAGTACATCGAAATGACGGTTAACGTTCGAGTCTACCACAATGGACGAAGCACCCAGTTGTTCATAGAACTCAGCTTTCTGGGGGCTATCCACAAATGCCAGTACACTGACTACAGACGGTATATTGAACTCCTGGTCTAACATTTCTATAATGTAAGGGTCTGCCACCACAACTGTGTCCACACCGATGTCCTCCAGATTTGAAAGGTACCAGTGTAGGAGATTGTAACCTTCAGTAGTCAACTGCTGGCCGCCCATGCATGAACTGTTCAGTACCATTTCTATCTTGACACCCTTATTATGGCAATACTGGGTATGTTTGGCGATTTCCTCAAGACTTGCATGCCCGAGATTGACGCGGCCCGTGCCTATGTAATCCGGCGAACCTGCCATGTAAATTGAATAAATGTCTTTGGAGCTGGCCAGTAACTGCTCAAGCCCTTCAAAATGTCCGGGGTGAGGTACGTAGAGTTTCTTTTTCATAATTGCTGGGGGATTTATTGGGGGAGAGAGTGATAAAGGTTTTTGTTAAATCAGTCCACGGTATAAATTCTCATCATATCAGGTTTTTCGGTGCAATAGTAATGAACCCAGATGTAAAGATGAGTAAATAGGGCAGACAGCAGGGCGGCCTTGGATGCATACACAAGCCCGGGTATCCAGATTATTGCCACTCCGAACAGGTACATCCCATTATCGACAAATCTATAAATTCCTTCTTTTACCAGTGGCCTGTCCCCATAAGAATTGTCAAAATGGTCAATGCCCAATGCACGTTTCATCTTGAAATACCTGCCTACCGAATAAAATAGATAAACAGCCAATATGGCAATGATAAATGCCAGGATGTTCAGTGAAAACTGGTCAAAATAGAATGAGTTCTTGTTAGATATGGCTAAGATGACCACACAAATAATCCTGACAAGAGCTAACGTAAAAAAACCGATTGAATAATAAGTAAATCCCCGGGCGCTAAATATCCTCGTGACCAGGGAATAGTGCAGTTGAGTTCTCCAGCAGAACCACACATAAACCTGGTGTATTATAGGAAAGGCAATTGAAAGATAGAACCAGGTTATTGTGTTGATACCATAATACTGGCCTGCGAAAAAACCTCCTATTCTGCTGATAAGATATGTTAAACCCAATAAGAGCATGAGGAGCAGATAATGTAACGGTTGCTTTTCAAACATTAAATTGACAACTTTCACATTGTAATGATATACTGTGAATTGTTATAAAATTTTTCATACATCATGGGGGAGGCA